>DASVPT010000159.1:0-1820 GCA_036389535.1 Actinomycetota bacterium | reverse complement strand
CATCTCCATGGGGGTCTGCGCGTCGACCGGCGGCATGTTCAACAACTACGGATTGGTCCAGGGCGTCGACACGATCGTTCCGGTCGACATCTACGTGCCGGGATGCCCCCCGCGGCCCGAGATGCTCATGTACGGGATCCTCCGGTTGCACGAGAAGGTGCAACGCGAAGCGAGGATCAAATGATGGGCCCCGCCGAGCTCGCCGACCGCGTGCGACAGCGCTTTCCGGAGGCGATCGACGCCCGAGGGGAGGCCACCCTTGTGGTCTCGCCGGACGAGCTCCTCTCCACGCTGGAGTACCTCCGAGACGAGCCCGATCTTCGGTTCGGCTTTCTCGCCGACCTGACGGCGACCGACTGGCCCGGCTTGGAGCCTCGCTTCTGGGTCGTGTACCACCTGTTGTCGCAGGAGCACGGGCATCGGCTTCGGGTGAAGGTCGGGCTGCCGGCCGATGCGCCGCTCGTCCCGAGCGTCACGCCGATGTTCCCGGGGGCCAACTGGCCAGAGCGCGAGGTCTACGACTTCTTCGGCGTGATCTTCGACGGGCACCCCGATCTGCGCCGGATTCAGATGCCGGAGGACTGGGTCGGTCACCCGCTGCGCAAGGACGAAGGCATGGGCGGCGTCAACACTGCGTATAAGGGCGCGTTCATCCCGCCGCCCGACCAGCGAGGGGTCTAGCGATGGCCGAGCTACCCGAAGAAATCGGCGGCGCACGCATGGGCGGCTCCAGCGCCACGCTCCAGCAGGTTCGCGAGGAAACCATGATCATCAACATGGGGCCGCAGCACCCCTCGACCCACGGGGTGCTTCGGTTGGTCCTCGAGCTCGACGGGGAGTACGTCGTCTCCTGCCGCCCGGTGATTGGGTACTTGCAGACCGGGATCGAGAAGAACACCGAGTATCGAACGTGGCAACAGGGCGTCGCGTTCGTGACCCGCGCGGATTACCTCTCGAACTTCTTCGAAGAGCTTGCGTACTGCTCCGCGGTGGAGCGACTTCTCGGGATCGAGGTGCCTCCGCGGGCTCAGGTCATTCGGGTGATGCTCTGCGAGCTCCAGAGGATCGCCAGCCATCTGGTTTGGCTGGCCACGACGGGTCTGGAGCTCGGCGCGATCTCGATGATGCTGTACGGCTTCCGCGAACGGGAGTTCATCATTCAGATCTTCGAGGAGATCACCGGTCTGCGAATGAACTACGCGTTCATTCGAATCGGCGGGTTGATCATGGATCTTCCCGACGGCGCGGTGGGGAAGATCCGCGACTTCCTTCGGCTGATGCCCGGCCGGATCGGCGAATACGAAGAACTGCTCACCGGCAATCCCATCTGGCACCAGCGAACCAAGGGCGTCGGCTATCTCTCGCCCGAGGACCTGCTGTCACTCGGCGTGACCGGGCCGATGGTGCGCGCGGCCGGCATCCCCTGGGACCTCCGAAAGACCATGCCGTACAGCGGCTACGACACCTACGACTTCGACATCCCGACTCGGAAGGAAAGCGATTGCTTCGCGCGGTACGAGGTTCGGGTCGAGGAGATGCGGCAGTCGCTTCGGATCGTTGAGCAGTGCCTGGAGCGGTTGCAGCCGGGCCCGGTGATGATCGAGGACCCCAAGCTTCGGTGGCCTGCGCGATTGGAAGTGGGGCCGGACGGCATCGGCAACTCCGAGGAGTACGTGAAACACATCATGGAGGAGTCGATGGAGGCCCTGATCAACCACTTCAAGATCGTGACGCAGGGGATCAAGGTTCCCGCGGGTGAGGTCTATCAGGCCGTCGAGTCGCCGCGCGGCGAGCTCGGGCACTACGTCGTCTCGAATGGC
>DASVPT010000158.1:0-11290 GCA_036389535.1 Actinomycetota bacterium | reverse complement strand
GAGAAGGAACCCGCGCCAGGAAAGGAGTGTGAACGGGATCGATAGCCAGACCGAGCCGGTCGCTCAGGACGATCTGACTCCGGACGAGCTCGTCCGCGCCATCGAGGAAAGCCTCAAGGACTTCAAGGATGGCGACTTCGTCGAGGGAACCATCGTGAAGGTCGACCGAGACGAAGTGCTCGTCGACATCGGCTACAAATCCGAAGGAGTCATCCCGGCCAAAGAGCTGTCGATTCGCCAGGACATCGACCCGTCCGAGGTCGTGAAGGTCGGCGACCACATTGAAGCGCTCGTCCTTCAAAAGGAAGACAAGGAAGGACGGCTCATCCTCTCCAAGAAGCGCGCGCAGTACGAGCGGGCCTGGAAGAGGATCGAGGAGATCATGCGAGGGGGGAGCACCATTCGCGGCCCGGTGATCGAGGTCGTGAAGGGCGGACTCATCCTGGACATCGGGCTTCGCGGATTCCTTCCCGCCTCGCTCGTCGAGCTGCGCCGCGTCCGCGACCTCCATCCCTACGTGGGGCAGGAGCTCGAGGCGAAGATCATCGAGCTCGACCGGAACCGCAACAACGTCGTCCTGTCGCGAAGGGCCTTCCTGGAGGAATCCCAGAGCGAGGGACGCAAGAAGTTCCTGGAGGGCCTGCGAAAGAGCGAACGGCGCCGCGGCGTCGTTTCCTCCATCGTCAACTTCGGGGCGTTCGTCGACATCGGCGGCGGCGTCGACGGGCTGGTCCACGTCTCCGAGCTTTCCTGGAAGCACGTCGACCACCCCAGCGAGATCGTCACGGTGGGACAGGAAGTCGATGTCGAGGTGCTCGACGTCGACCTCGACCGGGAGCGGGTTTCGCTCTCGCTCAAGGCAACCCAGGAAGACCCGTGGCGCGAGTTCGAACGCAAGCACGAAACCGGCGAGGTCATCGAGGGTTCCGTCACCAAGCTGGTTCCGTTCGGAGCGTTTGTCCGATTGGGCGACGGCATCGAGGGACTGGTCCATATCTCCGAGCTTTCCGAGCAACACGTCGAATCGCCGGAGCAGGTCGTCCAGGCAGGCGACCAGGTCCGGGTGAAGGTGGTCGACGTCGATCCGCCGCGACGACGCATCAGCCTCTCGATGCGACGGGTTGCCGACGAACAGGGCGAGCTCGGCGACGCGGAGATCGAAGCCGAGCCGACCGAACGGCTCATCGAGGACCAGGCACCCGAACCATCCGTCGAGGCGCGAGAGGTCGTCGACGACGCCGAATCACGCGCGGACGAGTCGGGGCAGGAGCTGTTCGAGACCTACATCGAGCCCGAAGCCGCGGCGCCCGAAGAGGCCGCCATGCACGTCGTCTCGGAGACCGAGGCGTCAGCGGCGATCGAAGAGGCCGAGGAAGAAGACGTTTCCCTGGAGTCGATCGTCCAGGAGCTCAGGCGCCGCGAGGGCCGCGACTAGCCCCTTTCTTTCTGCTCCAACCGTCGCAACCCTTTTTTGAACGACGACGCGACGGGTCCGCCGTTCGTCATCTTGATGAGGAAGGCCGCGACGCGGCCGGGCATGGTGGTCGGCTCCCGTTCCCACGTGATGTGGATCTTGCTTCCCCCGCCTTCCTTCGGATCCACCTTGGCTGAGACGAAGCTCCCGGGAGCGCAGAAGCCGCTCTCCTGAACCGTCCACTTCACCAAGCCCGGCTGCGACCAGTCGTAGTGCTCCTTGGCCCAGATGGTTCCCTTCTTGCTTCCGGTGCCTTCGCGAATATCGGCGCTTGTCGATCCCACGGAGTAGACCTCGTACCACTGGCGGCTCAAGCCGGGCCAGATGTCGGGCCGCCGGTCGGTGAAATCCGTGAGCGCGGCAATGACCTTTTCCGAAGGTGCGGAGCTTTCCAGGTCGAACTCGACATGCGTCGGCATCGTCCCCCCTTCGCGATGCTGCACCGGATGGAACGATTCTCGCGCTCGCGCGGTGAAGCCGGCAACCGCCGCTACCATCCCCGCATGCTTCTGGTCGGACTGACGGGCGGAATGGGCGCGGGCAAGTCGACCGTGAGCCGAATCCTGGAGCGCCGCGGTGCGGTCGTCTACGACGCGGACGTCTTGGCACGCCAGGCCGTCCTCCCGGGCACGCCCGGCTACACGAAGGTCACGGAGCTCTTCGGACCCGAGGTCATCGGCCAGGACGGAGAGATCGATCGCCAGGCGCTGGCCGGCCGGGTGTTCTCTGACCACGAGGCGAGAACGGCGCTCGAATCGATCATCCACCCGGAAGTCTTTCGGCTTCTCAGCGAAGGAGTCGAGGATCACCGTGATTCCGACCGCATCGTTGTCTTCGACGCCCCGCTCCTGGTGGAAACGGGATTCCACGACGTCTGTGACTCCGTGGTCCTGGTCACGGCGTCAACGGATGCACAGATCGAGCGGGTCGTCCGCGAGCGGGAATTGACCCAAGACGCCGTCCGGGCCCGTCTGGCGGCGCAGAGGTCGGACGCGGACAAGGAACGGGTTGCCGACTTCGTGATCCGCAACGACGGTTCGCTCGAGGACCTCGAACGCTCGGTGGACGAACTCTGGGAAACCCTGGTCGAACGAGAGCGAGAAAAGCGCGCGGGCGGATGAACGCCGCTCGATATCATCGAGCGACATGACGTATCGAGCGGTCTTGTTCGACGCCGGTGAGACCCTCGTCCATCCGTATCCATCGTTTCCGGAGCTGCTGATTCAGGTCCTGCGCGAGCACGGGCACGAGACCGATGCGGACGCCGTGAGGGAGAGCCTCCCCGTGATCTCCGACCGCTTCACCCAGGCCGCCGAGGGCGGCGAGCTGTGGTCGACGTCGCCGGAACGATCCAGGGAGTTCTGGGATTCCATCTATCGATTGCTTCTCAAAGAGATGGGCTTGCCGTTCGGCGACGATCTGGCGGACTCGCTCTACCGAACGTTCACCGATATCTCCAATTACCGCGTGTTCCCGGAGACCGTGGCCGTCCTCGAAGAGCTTCGCGAGCGCGGCTTGAAGCTGGGGGTGGTGTCGAACTTCGAGGAGTGGCTCGAACGTCTGCTCCAATCCCTGGATGTCAGCCGCTTCTTCGACGTCCAGGTCATCTCGGGTATCGAGGGATACGAGAAGCCCGACACCAGGATCTTCAAGCTCGCTCTGGAGCGGGTCGGCGAGGAGCCCGACACGTCGGTGTACGTCGGCGACAATCCCTTCTTCGACATCGAGCCGGCCCGGTCCATCGGCATGTTCGCCGTGCTCATCGACCGCCGCGACCGGTTTCCGGAGCACGACGGGCCGCGCATCACCTCGCTCGACGAGCTTCCATCGCTCATCGGCTCGCCGGCGTGATGGAGGAGCGGCAGTTCACGGTGGAGGAGGCGAACGCCATGCTTGCGACGCTTCGGCCCGCGCTGGAGCGAATTCGCCAGGCCCGCCAGGTCGTGTTGGCGGGAGGGGAGCGGATCAAGCAGACGGCCGGCCTGAACGGGGGCGGCGGGCACGGAAAGGAGTACTGGGAAGCGCTCCAAACGCTTCGACGAGACGTGGAGAGCCTCAGCGAGCAGGGCATCGTGCTTCGGGATCCGGAGAGCGGGCTGATCGATTTCCCGGCGCGGCGGGACGGACAGGACATCTTTCTGTGCTGGCGCGTCGGTGAGGACCGCGTCGGCTACTGGCATGGCCCGGAGACCGGATTCGCCGGAAGGAAACCCTTGCCGTGAGCCCGGCCATCGAGGTCGCCGGCCTGGCCAAGGCGTACGGGCACATTCGGGCCGTCGACGGAATTGACTTCAGCGTCGACTCCGGCCAGGTCTTCGCCCTCCTCGGGCCGAACGGCGCCGGGAAGACCACGACCGTCGAGATTCTGGAGGGATATCGAAGGCGTGACGGGGGACAGGTCTCCGTCCTTGGGTTCGACCCCGCCCGCGGCGAGCGCGGATTCAAGGAGAAGATCGGGATCGTCCTTCAATCAACGGGCGTCGATCCGTACCTCACCGTGGCCGAAACCATCGAGCTGTATCGGCGGTACTACCCGAATCCGCGACCGGTGGACGAAGTGCTGGAGGTGATCGGCCTTCGCGAGAAGCGCGACAGCCGGGTCAACAAGCTCTCCGGCGGTCAGCAACGCCGCCTGGACGTCGGGATCGCCTTGGCCGGCGACCCCACGCTGCTGTTTCTGGACGAGCCAACCACAGGCTTCGACCCGTCCGCCCGGCGGAATGCATGGGAGGTGGTCAAGAACCTCGCGGCGCTCGGGAAGACCATCTTCCTCACCACCCACTACATGGACGAAGCCCAGTACCTCGCCCGAGAGGTGGCTGTGATCGCGCATGGGCGAATCGTGGCCCAGGGGGCGCCGGCAACGCTGGGGGGCCGTGACACGCTCGCCACGAGCGTCCGGTTCCACACGCAAGCCGGAGTAGCGCTGCCGCCCGAGTTCGCGGCGGAATCACCACAGAAGGACGCGGTCGTGACCATTCACACCGACGATCCGACGCGGACGCTCTACCAGCTGACCTCGTGGGCGGTGGCAAACGACATCCGGCTCGACGGCCTCGAAGTGAGCCGCCCCACCCTGGAGGACGTGTACCTCGAGCTGACCGGCGGGGAGGAGGGGACGGAATGAGCCGCGGCAGTCTCGCCCTTCGCCAGGTGGCCTACACGAACAAGAGCTTCTGGAGGAATCCCGCCTCGGCCGGGTTCACGTTCGCCTTCCCGCTCATGTTCCTGGTGATCTTCACCGCGCTGTTCGGCAACAGCACCGTGCCGGTGTTCGGCAAGCAGATCAGCACTTCGACCTTCTACGTCGCTGCCATCTCGGCGTTTTCGATCATCACGGCGACCTACACGAACCTCGCCATCAGCGTGGCGATCCTGAGGGATGGCGGCGCGCTGAAGAGGACGCGGGGCTCCCCGCTGCCGGCGTGGGCGTATTTGTTCGGGAGGGTGACCCACGCCGTTCTGGTGGCGTTCCTCCTGGTGGTCATCGTGGCGGTGTTCGGCGCCGTCTTCTACAAGGCCGAGATCCCCACCAGAACGCTGCCAGCGTTCGTGGCCACGGTGGCTCTGGGTGCGGCCAGCTTCTCGGCGCTCGGGCTCGCGTTCACCGCGGCCATCCCGAACGCCGACGCCGCGCCCGCGGTCGTCAACTTCTCGATCCTGCCGCTGCTGTTTCTGTCCGACATCTTCATCCCCATTCAGAACCCGAACGCCTGGTACGTGACGGTGGCGAAGGTCTTTCCCGTCTACCACTTCTCGCAGGCCATGAAGGCCGCGTACTTCTCGCCGACGGGCAACGGGATCCGCCGCGGCGATCTCCTGGTCATCGCGGTGTGGGGGATCGCGGGCGTCCTGGCCGCCGCCAAGTTCTTCTCCTGGGAACCGCGCCGGTAGCTCGTTCGGCGGCGCCTCCCGCGTCGGCGGCAGCGCAGAGCAGGTGATACGCTCCGCCCAATCCTGGGGAAGAACGCCGGGCGCGCAAGAAACGGGAGGAACGGCGATGAAGCGATCTCTCTCCAGCGTTGCTTTGACGCTGGTCGTGGGGGTTGTCCTCACTGCATGTCAGGAGTCCACGCCACAGACCACGGGCGGGACGGGGAAGAATCCCTGCAACCCGCCGCCGCTCAAGTCCGCGGGCCAGCTCACCGTGGGAGCCGAGCTCCTCAACTACCCGCCGTTCCTCATCGGCAAGGGAACCAACCCGCCACCCACGGGATTCGAGGCCGAGCTCGTCAACGAGATGGCGCGCCGCATGCATCTCCGCGTGAAGTGGGTCAACACCTCGTTCGACTCGCTGTACGCGCCGGGCCCGAAGAAGTGGGATTTCGGAATCAGCCAGATGACGATCACGCCGGAGCGGGCGCAGGCCGTGGACTTCAGCGTGCCGTACTTGAAAGCGGACCAGTCGCTCGTCGTGCGGGCCGGGACGCCGATCGAGAATGTCAAGACGATCGCAGAGCTCAAGAAGTTCAAGCTCGGCGGTGAGGCCGACACCACCGGCACCATTTTTGCCAAGAAGAAGATCGCTCCCGATCAGCCGGTCAGCGAGTTCGACACCACCGCCGACGCTGCCCAAGCCCTCAAGTCGGGGACGATCGACGGGCAGATCATCGACTTCCCGATCGCGTCCGGCATCGTGGAGCAGTCGAAGAGCGTCCAGCTCAAGATCGTCGGCTTTTTCAAGACGAACGAGGACTACGGAATGCCGTTCGAGAAGGGTAGCCCGCTCAGGAAGTGTGTCGACCAGGTCATCAACTCGATGAAGACCGACGGGTTCCTCGACCGAAAGACGAAGCAGTGGGTTCCCCCGGGCACGCAGGGGCTTCTCGAGATCACGTAAGGAGAAGAGGAACCCCCTAGGTGGCCACGGGCGGGGACTCGGGTCCCAGCACGCACCAGTTCCTGCTCGAGGAGGCCGGGGCTCCGCCCCGTCCGCGGCCCCCCGGCCGAAGGGCCCGCGCGTGGCGAGGCAGGAACGTCGCCATCTCGACGATAAGCACACTGGTCTTCGTCGGCGCTCTTGTCGCGGTGTTCTTGCTCTCACCCGGCTCGGATCAGATTCGCGAAGCGTTCTTCCAACCGGAACACCTGAAGCGTGCACTCCTCGGAAGCGCAACGACGACGTCGATCGCGGTGGGATTCGTCACCAACATCCGACTGATGATTACGGCGGAAGTGATCATTCTGGTGTTCGCGCTGTTCCTGGCGATCATCCGCAGCACTCCCGGCCCCGTGTTCTTCCCGTTCCGGGCTCTGACCATCGGCTACATCGACCTGTTCCGTGGCACGCCGCTGATCCTCGTGTTGTTTCTGGTGGGGTTTGGCCTCCCGGCGCTGCGGCTCAAGGTGATCTCGACCCAGTCCCAGTTCACGTACGGCGTGATCTCGCTGGTGCTCGTGTATTCGGCCTACGTCGCGGAGGTATACCGGGCAGGAATCGATTCCATCCACGTGAGCCAGACCGCCGCCGCTCGGTCGTTGGGCCTCTCACGCTGGCAGTCCCTGCGATTCGTGGTGCTCCCGCAGGCCGTTCGGCGGGTGGTCCCGCCTCTCCTGAACGACTTCATTGGCCTCCAGAAGGACACCGCGCTGGTCGCGGTGATCGGGCTGGTGGAAGGGGTTCGATCGGCGCAGTCGTATGCGGCCACCTACTTCAACTTCGCCGGCCACGTCATTGCCGCACTCCTGTTCATCCTCATGACGATCCCGTTGGCTCGGTTCACGGACTACCTGATTGCTCGGGATCGCCGCCGCCGGCAGCTTTCGGGCGTGCGGTGAGCCAACCGCAGCCACGGCCGCAGGCGGGGACGAACGCCGAGGCCATTCGCATCGAGGGGCTGCGCAAGTCCTTTGGGGAGAGTCTGGTCCTCGATGGCATCGATCTGTCCGTCGCCGACCACGAGGTGGTCTGCCTGATCGGCGCGTCGGGATCCGGCAAGTCGACGTTGCTGCGATGCATCAATCTTCTGGAGCCGATCGACGCGGGACGGATTCTCGTCGACGGCGAGGAGATCACCGCCGAGGGTGTCGACGTCAATCGGATTCGCCGGCATATCGGCATCGTCTTCCAGGCGTTCAACCTGTTCCCGCACATGACGGTGCTTCGGAACGTGACTCTGGCCCCAACCCAGGTCCTGAAGAAATCGAAGAGGGAGGCAGAGGTGGGCGCGCTCGAGCTGCTCGAGCGGTTCGGCCTTGCCGAGAAGAAAGACGAGTACCCCGACCGGTTGTCCGGCGGCCAGCAGCAGCGCGCCGCCATCGTCAGAGCGCTCGCCATGAACCCGGACATCATGCTCCTGGACGAGATCACCAGCGCTCTCGATCCGGAGCTCATCGCCGAGGTGCTGAACGTGATTCGAGACCTGGCCGGGATCGGGATGACGCTGGTCATCGTGACGCACGAGATGGGATTCGCCAGGGAGATCGCGGACCGGGTGTGCTTCCTCGATGGGGGGGTGATCGTGGAGCAGGGATCCGCCGAGCAGATCTTCAGCGCTCCCCAGAATCCCCGTACCCGGCAGTTTCTGCAGCGCATCGTGGAGGCCGGCCGGCTGTAGCCGAGTTGGATGCGCGGATGCGCTGCCGCGCTTGCCGGGCGGAGAAAGACGCGGTTTCATACCGAACCGTGCGAGGGATCGGCCATCTCGACGAGGTTCTCGAAAATCTCGGCGTATTTCGGGCCGCGGCCGGCGAGCTGGTGCAGCTCTGTCCGTCGGGGTTTCGGCGCGTCCCGATCTCCCAGGGCGTGGGCTTCTACTTCTCGATTCAGGCGCTGTCACCGAACCAGATCGCGTTCGCCCACACGCACCCCGACTCCGAGGAGTGGACCGTCGTGCTGGAAGGGTCCGGTGAGGCGATGATTCACGGTCCTGTCCCACTGGGTCCGGGCTCCATCGTGGGGCGGGCCGCGGCCCACCCTCACGGCTTTCGATCTCACGAAGAGGCGCTGGTGCTCCTGTCGATTCAGGTTCCGAGGCCGCTCGAGGGCACGACCACGTGGGACGAACCGGGGACGACCACCGACCCCCTGCACTGCGCCGCCGGCGGACGGTGCCGGCGCTGCCCCCGGTGCGGGGGCCACGCGGCGGAGATTCGCCGTGACGTCTTCGAGTGTGAGAACTGCACGCTGACGCTGTAGGTATCTGAACCGCCGAAATCGGGCGCTACCATCGGCCCGTGCCCCCCTTCAAGGTCATCTCGGAGTTCGAACCCGCAGGCGACCAGCCGAATGCCATCGACCGGCTGGCAGAAGGCGTCCTTCGCGGCGACCGGTATCAGACGCTCCTCGGGGTCACGGGGACCGGAAAGACCTTCACCATCGCGCACGCCATCGCCCGGGTCCAGAAGCCGACGCTCGTGATCGCGCCGAACAAATCTCTGGGGGCGCAGCTGGCGAACGAGTTCCGGGAGTTCTTCCCGGAGAACGCTGTGGAGTACTTCGTCTCCTATTACGACTATTACCAGCCCGAGGCCTACGTCCCTCAGACCGACACCTACATCGAGAAGGACTCCTCGATCAACGACGAGATCGAGCGCCTCAGGCATTCCGCCACCGCGGCCCTCCTGAGCCGGAAGGACGTCGTGATCGTCGCCTCCGTCTCGTGCATCTACGGACTCGGAACGCCGGAGGAGTACATGGGCCAGGTGCTCAGGGTCCATCAGGGCGTGCCGGTGGATCGCGACTTCGCCGTGAAACGACTCGTCGAGATCCAGTACCAGCGAACCACGCAGAGCCTCACCCGCGGCAAGTTTCGGGTTCGGGGCGACACCATCGAGGTGTTTCCTGCATACGACGAAACCATCGTCCGCATCGAGCTGTGGGGCGACTCGGTCGACCGGATCATTCGAATGGACCCCTTGACCGGCGAGATCCTCAAGGAGATGGGGGAGGTCTGGATCTATCCGGCGACTCACTACGTTGCGTCGGAAGACCGGATGCAGCGGGCCATCAAGGGAATCGAACGAGAGCTGGGGACGCGGCTCCCCGAACTCGAACGGCGCGGGAAGCTATTGGAGGCCCAGCGACTGCGAATGCGGACGAACTACGACCTCGAGATGCTCCGCGAGGTCGGCTTCTGCAGTGGGATCGAGAACTACTCCCGGCATATCGACGGTCGTTCGCCGGGGACACCGCCCTTTACCCTTCTGGATTACTTCCCGGATGACTACCTCGTCGTGCTCGACGAGAGTCACGTCACGGTTCCGCAGCTCCACGGCATGTACGAAGGCGACATGTCACGGAAGAAGACACTGGTGGAGTTCGGGTTTCGTCTTCCGTCTGCCCTCGACAACCGGCCGCTCCAGTTCGACGAGTTCACCGAACGAGTGAAGCAGGTGGTCTTCATGTCGGCGACGCCCGGACCGTACGAGTTGGAGGTCAGCAAACAGGTGGTCGAGCAGATCGTCCGCCCGACCGGCCTGATCGACCCCGAAGTCGAGGTCCGGCCGACCCGCGGCCAGGTGGACGACCTCATCGAGGAGATCCGCAAGCGAGCCGAGGCCGGGATGCGAATCCTGGTCACCACGCTGACAAAGAAGATGGCCGAGGACCTCACGGACTACCTCATCGAGATGGGACTTCGTGTTCGCTATCTCCACTCCGAGATCGACACCATCCAGCGAATCGAGACGCTCCGAGACCTTCGGCTTGGAGAGTTCGACGTGCTGGTGGGGATCAACCTCCTGCGGGAGGGCCTGGACCTCCCCGAAGTGTCACTGGTGGCGATCCTCGACGCGGACAAAGAGGGTTTCCTCCGAAGCGAAACCTCGCTGATCCAGACCATCGGGCGGGCGGCGCGAAACGTCGAGGGCAAGGTGCTGATGTACGCCGACACCGTGACCGACTCCATGCAGCGAGCCATCTCCGAGACCAACCGCCGCCGGAAGATCCAGATGGAGTACAACCGGGAGCATGGGATCGACCCTCAAACGGTCCGGAAGAAGGTGTCAGACATCCTTCTGTCGCTGGAGGGAGACGGCGCGAGGAGGGGGGCGACGCCCGATCGGCGGCGGCGCCGGGTTCAGCGCACCGACGTCCCCCCGGAGGAGCTGGGGCGGCTGATCCAGACGCTGGAAGAGGAGATGCACGAGGCCGCCCGCGACCTTCGATTCGAGTACGCCGCACGGCTTCGAGACGAGGTGCAGGACCTTCGCAAGGAGCTGTCGGCGCTCAAGGAAGCCGGCGTTCGATAGCGGCGCGCTCCGGTCCTTCGTCAGCTGATTCGAGCCGGTCTTGATCATCGGCGCACCGCTCGGCTGGTTCGCTCCGGGCCGTCTGGTCGAGAACGCGGTGGTGGTGATCGAACGTGGCTCGATCTCGTTCGCCGGGCCGGCATCGGAAGCGCCAACCGGCGAGGAGGAAGCGATCGAGGTCGACGGGTTCCTCATGCCGGGGGTGGTGGACCGGCACGTCCACATCGGGCTCTCGGATCCGATCGCGGTGGTGACCGGAGGCGTGACGGCGGTGCGCGACCTCGGGTGGCCGGCACAGACGATCTTCTCGCTGTGCGAGGCGTCGGAGGCGCCATCGTTCAAAGGTCCGTTGATCAGGGGAGTTGGTCCGATGATCACCGCTCGCGGCGGCTACCCGACGCGGTCCGGATGGGCTCCGCCGGGGACCGGCAGGGAGGTTCAGGGGGCGGAAGACGCGGCAAGCACCGCTCGAGAGCTCCTGGAACGGGGGGCGGCCGTATTGAAGGTTGCGCTGAATTCGGACGCCGGTCCGACGCTTTCGGATGAGGAGCTCGTGGCCATCTGCGACGCGGCCCATGAGGCGGAAACGATGGTCACCGCGCACGCGCAGGGGAGGGGCCAGGT
>DASVPT010000157.1:0-2348 GCA_036389535.1 Actinomycetota bacterium | reverse complement strand
CGCTCATTCTCGCCCATATCAATTCGGTTCAAGTGGTACTAAAGCGCGAGAAGGCTATCGAGCCGACCCCTCGGCAAATTGGATTTCGAGGCCAGCTTTCAGACGATAACTGAGAGTCATCCCGGTCTCTCGCTCGCGGGTGGTGTCTCAGTTGAGTCGGGGAGACCTTGACGGCGCTGCTTGATTAGACTTCCCATCCGTGGAGCCCGAGGACGAGGGCCTGGACCTGCCGCCCTTCAACTGGGAGAAACTGTTCCGATGGCTCTTCCTGATCGGCCTGGCCCTGTGGGTCCTCGGTGGGACCATCGGGCTCATCATCAACGGGTACTTCACGTCCATCCCCGGCCAACTGCCCCCCGGCCCTTTCCTTGAGTCAGGTTCCGAAACGGCCACCAAAATCGCGGCGACGATCTACATACTCTCCTTCACGGTGCAGGGCATCGCCTTCCGAGTGTGGATCGCCTCAGGTGTGCTCTTGGTCTTCCTGTGGGTCCGTGCGAGAACCAGTCACGCGGCGCCACCCGCCCGAAACTGAGACACCCCCTCTCGCGGCCAAGGGGCGAAGTGTGACCAAAAGTGTGACCATCGCCAGAAAGACGGAGGGGAGCCAGACGGCTCCCCTCTTCATTCTGCTGGTAGTTGGTGTGTCGGAGGGGGGATTTGAACCCCCACGGGCTATTCGCCCACTAGGCCCTCAACCTAGCGCGTCTACCTAATTCCGCCACTCCGACGGGGCTTCTAGCTTATCGCCACTGCCAGGCGAGCCAGAACGTGGTGAAGCCGAAAACGATCGCGGTCACGATGGTGATTCGGTCCAGATTTCGCTCGATCGAGGTGCCCCCGGAGAGGCTGCCTCCCCCGCCGAACATGTCGGAGAGGCCGCCACCCTTCCCGGAGTGCAGCAAGACGAAGATCACCAAGAAGAGCGAGGCGACAATGTGAATGCCGATGACCACCGCGTCCAACATCGAATGAATGATACCTGGCGGAGTCGGCGCGCTAGGCAGCCTGGCACTGAAGGACGTCCGGCACGCTCCGCGGCGGGCACAGCGCCATATTGGCCGGCGCGAATCTGCCCCAGGGGTTCGACATGGCCGGCACCACCCATGCGTGCAGCATCCACAGGCTCTGGCCGTTGAGCGAGAAGCCCTTGCAGTCACGGCCGTCGGCGGGGGTCGTCAGCCACCCATCGCGGTCGAAGCACAACGCCACGTGGCGATGCCACTGGTCGTTCGGACCGGCGAACCCTTCAGGTTCGGTTCGGCTTCCGACCCAATAGGAGAACCCGACCAGGCGCCCGGACCCGCCAGGTCGCTCATCGAAAAGGAGCATCGACGGCGCGGCGGGATCGAACGGGCGCCCGACCAGCGACCACTTGATCCAGTGAGTTCCCACGCCGGCGTGAAACGGCGACGCCTGCACATAGCCGGCGGCTCGAGCTTCATCGGTGGTTCGAAGACCGGTCGACGCCCGTGACGCCGACGCCCACTGCGCTGCGAAGCTTCGGCGCGCCGCCGCCGACAACTGCACTTCCTCAACCGGGCCGAACGCGTGTTGATGCCCGGGGTCGTGGATGCCGCTGGTCCCGGCAAGCCGCCGGCACAACAACAGGAGCGCCTTTCGTTCGGAAGCCGGCAGACCGGACACTTTGAAGGTGACCGCTCGGAGCGCACGGATCGAGGCGCCCTGCTGCTTATGGGAGTCCAGCCCACGGCCTGGATTCACGGCCCGAGGCTGGGTGGTCGCCGGCTCGATCTTCGACAGTCCGGTCGTGCGCGGGGCCGTTCCGATTGGCGCGGTCGGCGAAGACGCCCAGATCAACAGCGCCGCGAGCGCGGGCAGGAGGAGTGGCCGAATCGCAGCGGCGGAGCTTTGGTCGAGTCGATTTGCTGCCACGGGAGCCTGACCCATTGAGTCGATGCGGTCTAACGGAAGAGCGTCAGGCGTGCTCCGCGCGGGCCGCTCGCTCTGCCTCTTCTGCTCTCCGGGCGGCCTCGTGGATCTCTCGCCGTGCGGCCGCCTCGGCCTCATCGGTGATCACCGCGCGGTCTTCCAGCGGGAAGTGGCAGGCAGCGACCTGCCCGGGGTGATGGGGAAGCAGCTCGGGAACGACCTCCCGGCAGGTCGGGAACTGGGCCCGAGGACACCGCGGGTGGAACCGGCAGCCCGACGGCGGGTCAATCGGCGACGGCACGTCGCCCTGCAAAACGATTCGCTTCTTGTGACCGGCCAGGTCGGGGTCGGCGATCGGAACGGCAGACATCAGCGCCCCGGTGTACGGGTGCTTGGGGTTCTTGTACAGCGTGTCCCCCGGCGCCGACTCGACGATCTTGCCCAGGTACATGACC
>DASVPT010000156.1:0-2020 GCA_036389535.1 Actinomycetota bacterium | reverse complement strand
TTCACCGGCCTGCTCGACCATCGATACGCGCCGGAAACGGTCGCCGCGTTGGACGCGCTCGCGGTTCCATCGACGGAGAAGGAGGCGTTCGGGATGGTCGCGGCGGAGGCGGCGGCTGCCGGGACATTGCCGGTCGTCGCGCGCCAGTCGGCGCACGCGGAGGTCGCCGCGACGCTCGAAGCGGCGATCGGTCGGCCGGGCGCGCTTTCGTTCGAGTCGGGTCCAGGTGCGACGCGGCGCCTTGCCGAACGGCTCGGGGCGCTGCTCGATGAGCCGGCAGAAATCCGCGAGAAACTCGGGGCTGCCGCGCGGACCCACGTGGTGAACGAATGGACATGGGAGCGAACCGCGGAGCGGCTGCTCGAAGCCGCTAATGCAGCTCGTTGATCGACGCCGTCTTGACGATCCACCGAGCCTGCCTGCCTCTTCCGTGGCCAGTGCGACGAACGATTTAGACCGACGCGGCAGCAATCGGCTCAGACGTCGGTGCGCGGCTTCCTCCACGCGGCTCGATCGTGACCGCGACGAGATCGAAGTCCTTGGCCGGAAGTCGGGTAACGGCAAGGACGTCCCCGCGCCGTGGCCGGAACGTCCCGCTCGGAACCATGCGTCCTCCGGACCGAACCCACAGCTGCATGACCCGCTGGCCGCCGGGGTCCGGGAGATCACTCCCGACGACCAGCGCCGTCTCATCCCCATTCGAGTACGCGATCGCAAGAGTTCCTTGGCCTGTCGCCCGAAGACGGACCAGCTGGAGCTCGTTTGAGCCAGTGACGAGCCGAGTTCCGACAACCGAACCGAAAACCAGGACGACGGCCGCTGCCGCCGCGAGCGCCGCTCGCACCGCTCTCTTCCTCCACGAGCTGAGACGGACCACGTTGTCCCCGATCCCCGGAGCTCGAGTCAGGATTCGCTCCTCGAGATCCGGCGGTGGGGTCGAAGGCGCCGCCGCCAACGCCAGGTGCTCACCCACGTCGCGGTAGTCACGAGCAAGCTCGCTGCACCGCTGGCACTCCGGAAGGTGGACTGCGAGCTCAGCGTCGAACCTCGCGCGCTCCATCGGGTCCATGTCACCCAGAACGGAGAGCACGATCTGCTCCTCGATCCGCTCGTGGTCGATCATTCTTCTTCCTCTCTCGCCAGGGCCGTCCTCAGCTTTCGCATTCCCAACAGGCATCGGCTCTTTACGGTGCCGAGTGGCAACGACAGCCGGTCGGAAACCTGTAGCTGCGTCAGCCCGTCGAAATACATGAGGTCGACCACCTCCCGTTGCTCATCAGGGAGCCCCCCCAGGGCGTCTCTGACCCTTCTTCTGTGCCAGCCGAGATCCGCGGCTTCCACGACCGTCTCGGTGAAGTCCGTCGTGCGCTCGACAGTAATTCCCGCACGCTCGGCGCGGGTCCGCTGGGCCTGTTCGCGCCGGACGACGTCGACCGCCCGGTGATGGACCGTGGAAAGGAGCCACGACCGGACGCTTCCGCGCCCGCCGTCGTAGGCCCCAGCGCCGGTCCAGACGGCGAGGAACGCGTCCTGTACGACGTCCTCAGCGAGGCTTCCGTCTCCGGTGACCCTCAAAGCCAGGCCATACGCGGGGGCGCCGTACCTCCGGTACAGCTCCCGGAATGCTCGGTCGTCGCCGGCCGCGATCCTGGCCAACAGGTCGCCGTCGACGAAGACATCCGGTTCCGGAATGGGCCCCGTCACATCTCTCGTCGGAAACGGAGCGCCCCCGCGGTCAGAATTGATCCGTTCTCGATTCATCAGTCGCCTTGTATTCGTTGCCGGACGCCCAACGGATCATAGGCACGAAAAAGAGGAAGCCCGGGGCCGCAGTGGCCCCGGGCTCGTCCCCTCTCAGCGCTTTGGGGATTTAGGCGCTGAACTTCTCCGGGAACTGGCCGGAGATCGCCCCTGAGAGGGCGGAGGCCGTCATCGGCATGTGGCCGGTGGCGGCGGTGTAGACCAGGTCGAAGACCTTGGCGTCGCCCGCAACGGCGGCGTCGATGGCCTCGATCAGGCT
>DASVPT010000155.1:0-3532 GCA_036389535.1 Actinomycetota bacterium | reverse complement strand
TGTAGAGCACCGGATGCTGTAGCGACCAGGCGTTCGATCGCGGTATTGAACCCGTGTTTCCGAAGGCGTCGCGCACACCCTGAGCGACGGCTGACACCGGATTCCACTCGGCGAATGTCTGCAAGGGACCCGGCAGCGAATCGCTCCGGACGAAGGTGTTCGCGATGAACGTCAGCGGCATGATCACCATGAACGAGGCGTTTTGAAAGACCTCCAGGCTGGCGACCTTGAGCCCCACGTAGGCCATGATCCAAGAGATCGCATAGGCGAAGAGAAGGAGCAGCAAGTACCCGCCGACGGCATGCAGCACGTCTGTTCGGATCCGCCATCCGACGACCAACCCGGCGATGGACATGACCAGGATCGAGGTGGAGTTGTAGACCACGTCGCTCGCGGTGCGGCCGAACAGGACGGCCGACCGGGCCATCGGAAGAGATCTGAATCGGTCCATGATCCCCTTGGTGATGTCTTCGGCCAGACCCGCTCCGGTGAACGTGGCGCCGAAGAACACCGTTTGTGCGAATACGCCGGCGATGAGGAACTCGCGGTAGTTCACGCCAGGGATCTTGATGGAGCCGCCGAACACGAAGGCGAACAGCAGCACGAACATGATCGGCGACATCGTCGTCCACACCAGGATCTCGGGAACCCGCTTGATCTTGATCAGATTTCGTTTCGCGACGACCGCGCCGTCGGAGAACGTCAGAGCCAGCTGCCTCATCGGACGACCTCCTCATCTGGAACCAGGGCCGGCTTCGCTCCCGCCGGGTCGGGCGTCTCATCCTTCGGCTCCTCCGCGGCCTCTTCCACGTGGTGTCCCGTGAGGGACAGGAACACGTCGTCGAGCGTCGGCCGGCGAAGTCCGATGTCGAAGATCGCGATGTTGGCGTCTTCCAACCGCTGAAGGACCGCGCGAAGGTCATCCGCCCCGCCGATCACCGGCGCGGTCAACCGGCGGGTGTGCTCGTCCGATTCCACGCCGTCGGCGGAGACGCCGGAAAGGATGGCCTGGGCCGGTGGGAGATCGGCGGCGTTGGCGAGGATCATCTCGATCCGCTCGCCTCCGATCTGGTTCTTCAACTCTTGGGGAGTGCCGTGGGCAATCTTCCTGCCGCGGTCGATGACCACGATGTCATCGGCCAGACGATCCGCCTCCTCCATGTACTGAGTGGTAAGGAGAACGGTCGACCCTCCCCGGGCGAGCGTGTGGATGGTGTCCCACATCTGCGCGCGGCTCCTCGGGTCGAGCCCTGTGGTGGGCTCGTCCAGGAACAACACTTCGGGCTTGGCCACCAGCGCCGCGGCCAGGTCCAGCCGCCGGCGCATGCCTCCCGAGTACGTCTTCACCGGCCGGTCCCCCGATTCGACCAGGTCGAACTCGGTCAAGAGCTCGCGGGCTCGAGCCCGCGAGCGCCGAGCACCGAGGTGGTACAGCCGCCCGACCATGTCGAGGTTCTCGTAACCGGTCAGGTGCTCGTCCACGGCCGCGGTCTGTCCCGACAGACCGATGCGCTCGCGGACTCGGTCGGGCTCTTTTAGAACATCGATCCCTGCGACTTCGGCGGTCCCGCCGTCGGGTTCGAGCAAGGTCGTCAAAATCCGGACCGCGGTTGTCTTCCCCGCGCCGTTTGGTCCGAGCAGTCCCAGCACGCTGCCCTTGGGCACGGCCAAATCCAAGCCGTCAAGGGCCACGATCTTTCCGTACCGTTTGACCAGCCCGGACGTTCGAATGGAGTCTGTCACACGCCCACCCCCCTCATGGTGATTGCCCAACAACCCTAGCGGACGATTTGTTTCCGGCCAGCGGGATTGAGGCCGGAAGTCCGTTCAGGCCGAGGCGGCAGATGCCGCCATTCGGAGGTAGTTGTCGTACTCCTCGCGAATGACGGCGTAACAGACGCAGGAAGCTGCTTCGAGCCCCGCTCGGTCAAGGATCGTGATGGCTCCCCGGTGGTACTCGATCAGGGATCGTCTCCGAAGCTCGTTGGCGACGGTGGTGACGGAGGCCCTGCGCACGCCGAGCATCTGGGCCAGGAACTCCTGCGTCAGCCTGAAGCTGTCCCTGCCGACCCGATCGTGCGAAAGAAGGAGCCACTTCGCGCAGCGCTGTTCGGCGGAGTGCCGGCGATTGCACAGCACAGCCTGGGCGGCCTGAACGAACAGCGCGTGACCGTATCTCATGAGGAGCGTGTGGAGCTTGGTTCCGGGTCGGCCCAATTCACGAAGATCGTTGGTGGAGACGCGAAGCGCCTCACCATCGATCTGACACATCGTCCGAAGGTTCGAACTGGAATCGACTCCGGCGACGATCTGCAGCCCGAACATCCCTTCGTTGCCGATTGTCGATGCCTCGACCATCGTTCCGTCCTCGATCACGGCGACGAGCGAGAGCATGCCACCCCGGGGGAAGTACCCGTGATCAAGCGGCTGCCCCGCCTCAGCCAGGACCTGGCCGGTTCGCAGGGTCACGGATTCGGCTCGGCCCAGCACGACCTCACGTTCTGCTATCGGAAGGCAATCCAGCAGCCGATTTCCGCGCCACTCGTCAGCCTCGACGAACTCCCGTACCGCGGTCATGAGGGCAAGCAGGCTCTTTCGTGAAAAATGGTCGATGGCACGGTAACACCCAGATGACCGCTCATACCAGAGTGAAGCTCCCCGTGCGTACGCCCGCGTGCAGTTCATTCGGACTAAACATGGGGTAATAAAGGAGCAGTCCAGTTCTCGGCGCCGTTCTGCGCCAACTCGTGACGGGAGGAAAGGTGGGACCTCTGTTCGACGTTGTCTGCTTTTCGCACCTACGCTGGGGATTCGTCTATCAGCGACCTCAGCACCTTCTCACTCGGTGCGCCCGGACCCATCGCGTCTTCTACGTCGAGGAGCCCATCGATGGCGAGCGACCGGGTCTCAAGGTCGAACGGTGGGAGAACGACCTGACGACCGTCGTGCCGATTGTCCCGCCTGGACTTTCGGAACCGGAGGGAATCGAGCTCCAGCGCCGATTGCTGGACGATTTCTTCGAAGCGCAAAAAATCCACAGCCTCGCCCTCTGGTATTACACGCCGATGGCTGTCCCCTTGGGGCGCCACCTTCGTCCGCTGGTCACGGTGTACGACTGCATGGACGAGCTTTCGGCGTTCAACGGAGCGCCGAACACGCTCAGGGACCGCGAAGGCGAGCTTTTCGACAGCGCGGACCTCGTCTTCACCGGAGGAGCGTCGCTCTACGCGGCGAAGCGCGACCGACATCAATCGGTGCATCTTTTCCCGAGCAGTGTGGACGTCGCGCACTTCGGGGTCGCCCGGGACGGCCTGCCCGACCCCGGGGACCAGGCCGGGATCGGCACCCCCCGGCTCGGGTACATCGGGGTGATCGACGAACGATTCGATCCGGTGCTTCTCCGCGACGTCGCGGCCCTTCGGCCGGAGTGGCAGTTCGTGTTGATCGGTCCGGTCTTGAAGATCGACGAGGAAATGCTTCCGAAGGCGCCCAACATCCACTGGCTCGGACCGAAGCGGTACGAAGACCTTCC
>DASVPT010000154.1:0-6657 GCA_036389535.1 Actinomycetota bacterium | reverse complement strand
GAGGCGCTGACCGGCCGTCCAGCGGGCACCGAAGAGGAGCGGCTGCGGGCGGCCGAGGTGCTGGCCGCGAAAGGGCCGGCCGTGCTCGCCAAAGGCGGTCACGCCGAGGGGGAGGAGGTGGTCGATCTGCTGCTCGCAGGCGGCCAGGTCCACCGCTTCACCCATCCGCGGATCCACAGCACCTCCACCCACGGCACGGGCTGCACGCTGTCCTCCGCCATCGCCGCCCGGCTCGCCGCGGGGGAGCACCTGCCCCGGGCCGTCGAGGGGGCGGTGCGGTATTTGCACGGAGCCATGGCCGCCGCCTATCCTCTGGGGAAGGGGAATGGACACGGGCCAGTGAATCATTTCTATCAGGTGGAAATCGGAAAACCATGAACGACACGCTCGATCTCCTCGTGGTGGGCGCCGGGCCCACCGGCATCGCCATCGGCGCCGAGGCGCGCCGGCAGGGCCTCTCGACGCTCCTGGTGGACCGCGGACCGCTCACGGCCGCCATCCAGGGCTATCCCACCTTCATGGAGTTCTTCACCACCCGCGACCGGCTGGAGATCGCCAACGTCCCCTTCACCATCCCGGACGACAAGCCCACCCGTCGGCAGGCGCTCGTCTATTACCGCTTCGTCGCCGACCACTACAAGATCCCCCTGGCCCTCTACGAGGACGTGGTCGAGGTGCGCAAGGAGGGGGAGGAGTTCGTGGTCCACACCCGGCGGGCGAACGGCGCGGCGCGGACCCTGCGCGCCCGGGCCGTGGCCCTCGCCACCGGCTACTTCATCAACCCGCGGCGGCTGGGCGTGCCGGGCGAGGACCTTCCCTGGGTCTCCCACCGCTACAAGGAGCCCTTCCCGCACTTCGGCCAGGACGTGGTCATCGTGGGCGCCGGCAACACCGCCGCCGAGGCGGCGCTCGACCTCTGGCGCAACGGCGTGTGGGTGACCCTGGTCCACCGCGGTTCAGCGCTCAAGCCCGGGGTCAAGTACTGGCTCAAGCCGGACATGGAGAACCGCATCGAGGAGGGCTCCATCCCGGCCCGCTTCAATACCCTCGTGCGGGCCTTCCTCCCCGAGGGCGGAGTGGAGATCGCGACTCCCGGCGGCCCCGAGGTCCTGCCCGCCCAGGCCGCCTACGTGCTGATCGGCTACCAGCCGGACGCCGAGTTCGAGCGCCGCTGCGGCGTCGAGGTCGATCCCGAGACCCTGATTCCCACCTACGATCCCGAGACCTGCGAGTCGAACGTCCACGGCCTCTACGTGGCCGGCACCCTCCAGGCCGGCCGCTGGACCGACCGCATCTTCATCGAGAACTCCCGCGACCACGGCCCCAAGATCGTGGCCCACCTGAAGGAGCGGCTCGCGGCGGTGCCGGCCGGACGGTAGGCCGCAGCGTCATTGTTTACACGGGTCGACGATCTCGACTCCCGCCTTCTCGAAATCGCGCCGGTTCCGGGTGGCGACCGGGAGCCCGTGAACGAGGGCCGTGGCCGCGATCAGGCTGTCTTTGATCGGCATGGACCGGCCGCTGGTGCGGAGCTCGGCGAGAAGTTGCGCCCACCGCAACCCCGTGGCCGCCTCCCACGCCAGGCAGTGGATGCGCTCGACCCCGTCCTGGAACCAACGCTCCAATCGCACGCGGCGTTTCCCAACCGGTAGAAGAAGAATGCCGAAACGGATCTCGCCGAGGATGATGGGATCGACAGCGATGTCCCGTTCATGACGCGCCAGCCATTCCAAGATCCTAGGATCGGGTTCGGGCTTGGTGGCCTCGCTGAGGACGTTGGCGTCGACCAGGACCGTCATAGCGTGTCGGTGGACTCGGACTCGATGGGGACGAAGAAGCCCTTCTCAGGACAGGCGAGGAGCCAGTCCAGAAGACCTTGATTTCTGGGTGGAGAAAGGCGTACGAGCCGATACTCCCCGCGGTCGATGCGCTCGATCTCGAACTCCTCACCGGGCTCGATGCCGTCTTGCCGACGGATCTCCGCGGGGAGAACGATCTGGCCTTTGGTGGAGATCGCAGTCTTCATGCAAGGTAAGATATCGTCTTACCGGAGCCGCGTCAAGAGAGAACGGGCAGGGGCAGTCCCGCCACCTGCCCCCCTGCCGAAAAGGTACGTCGCTTGTCAAAGAACCCCCTCTCCCGCGAGATCGCCGCAGCGAAAACAACGGCGTCCCAGCGCAGGAGAAACTGCCTCAGCGAAGGAGACATTGCCCCAGCGAATTTGACGGAGCCCCGGCGAATCCGGCAACGCACCAGCGAACTCGACGGCGCGCCGTCTCCGGCGAAGTCGTCCCATCTCCCGCGACGGCGCGCCAGCGAATTCACCAACGTCCCGGCGAACGGGACCTCGCCCCGGCGAAGCTGACAACGTCCCAGCGAATCAGACGACACGCCAGCGAATCCGAGGACGAGCCGCCGAATCCGGCGACGCCTCAGCGAACCTGATGACGCCTTGGCGAGCCTGGCAGCGCGTCAGCGAATCCGGGAACGCGCCAGCGAACCGGACAGTGCTACGGCGAAGGAGACATCGCCCCAGCGAATCGGACCGCGCCGCGGCGAATTCGCCGGCGCCAGCGAGTCGGACGGTGTCCTGGCGAATCCGGCGACGCCCCAGCGAATTCGCCGGCGAGCCGCTCTCCGGCCCTAGCAGAGCCATGCGCTAACCCATTCGGCTGTCTGGATTCGTCACGGTGCCTGCTGGAAAAAGTCCCAAATCTCGTTCGCGGCGTGGAAGTCGCGGTTGGAACTGCCGAGCAGGCGCATGCCTTGCGTGGCGGGATGGGGTAGGCCGTGACCGCCGCCTTGAATCCTGATGAGGGTTACGTTGCGCTTGCCGGGGGCGGTCCAGCGTTGGCGTTCGGCGGTGCTACCATCGCTCGTGTCGGTGTCGGGAAATTGCGTCCTTGCCGGAGGACCGCCGAGTCCGTCGAGCTTGAGGAAGTAGTCGATGCTCGCCTGCGCGGAGAGGACGGGCCCGCGGTTGCCATACACGCCGTAAAGCACGACATCGCCGCCGCCCCACGGGTTGAAGGGGTCGGCGGTGCCGTTCATGAGGAGCATCGACACCGGCTCGCCCTTCGGCGTAATGGCCAGGTTCTCCGGCGCGGGCACGCTGGCGACGACGGCGGCATACGCGCGCGCGAAATCCGGCGTTTGCAGCGCGAGACGAATCGCCATCGCGCCGCCATTCGACACGCCGGTCACGTAGACGTGCGCGCGGTCGGCATCATGGTCCTTGACGAGGCGATCGACGAGCGCGTGCAGGAAGCCCACATCGTCGACGTTCTCGGTCTTCGCGGCAAACGGCCCCTTCACTTTGCAGTCGTTCCAGTGGCCCTCGTACCCCTGCGGATAGACCGCGATGAAACCATGCTCTTCCGCGAGCAGATCGAAGTCGTATCCGTAGGCCTGCCGCGCCTGCTCCGCCGTGCCCATCGAGCTGTGCAGCGCGATCACCAGCGCCGGATGCGCCTGCGGCTTCGTGGGCACATACGCGATCCACGTTCGCGTGCGCCCGCCATGCTCCAGCGCGCCGCGCTCGATCTTGCCGGGCAATTGTGGCTCGGTCGGCAACTTGTGACGAAGCGCCCAAAACGCGAGACCCGCGAATACGATAAGCGGAAGAACGATGGCCAAGGATGCGATCTTGAGGCATCCGCGCATGATTCCTCCTTCGGTCGCCATGAAAACCGACTGCAGCGGACGGCGCCAAGCGCCGTCGCTGAACCAGAGCTAAATGCTAGGCAATACACCGACGAGCTTTTCTGAACCTTCATCCGGCGCTCAGGATGCCCCTGCGGTTGCGCCAGAGCAGCGCGTCGAGGCTCCAGTCACCGCCGCCGCGCGCGGCCATGTAGAGGAAGATGAAGCAGAAGAGGACGGCGGTCACGCCTTCGTTCTGAACGGGCCACCCGCCCTTGGGCGCGTGGAACTGCCAATAGGCGACCGCCATCTCGCCGGACAGGATGAAGGCGACCGGCCGGGTGAAGAGGCCGAGCATGATCAGGATGCCGCCAACCAACTCGAGCAAGCCGCCGATGCCGACCTGGGTCATCAACGGCACAGTGCCGCCCCCGGGTATGCCGCCAAACCATCCGAGCAGCTTCGCGGCGCCCGCCTGGAAGAACAAGAAGCCCGACACGACGCGAAGCAGGAAGTACGTGACCTGTACGGCGCGGTTCATGTTCATCGACTCTCTCCTTTCGCTACTAGCTCCCCGAGACGGTCCAGCGTCTGGTTCAGGCCTTCGACGGCTCCGAACTTCTTGGCCACCTGGTCGCGCAGCGCGGCTGACGCGGTCTCGATATAGACGATTTTGTTCTGGTAGTCAACGCCGTCGGGGAAGAGTCTTGTTGCGCGGGGTGCAGGGCGGGGCTACAATCCGCAAGGAACGGAGCCGGGCGAGACATTTTTTGCGGGCGGCGGGCAGGAAGAGGTGAGGACGAGGAGATGAGAAAGGGCATCAGTGGGAGAATGATCAGGCTCTCTGCGGTTCTCATTTTCGGTTTGATCTTCGCCGTCGCCGTGGTCACCAAATCACGAAGCAGCGAGCGGGTTCCTCCGCGGCCGGCAGCGGCGCTGGGCGGCGCGGATTTCGTCTTCGGTGATCCGACGTCGACCCCTCCAATCACGGGTTGCGGTTACCGAGCGGACACCTGTGCCAGGGCTGGCAGGTACCACACGGGGATCGACTACCAGAGATTGCCATCCGGTCCTACGACGGTCGTAGCGTCGAACTACGGCACCATCGCCCGCTTGGAATTCATGGGCCCAAGCGATCAGGGCATGGGAACCAACGTGATCGTCGAGCACGAGTTGGAGTCGGGGGAAAAGGTCTATAGCTCCTACTCTCACCTGGCGTCGGTCGCAGAGGGCCTGAAGGAAGGCGACACGGTGGCCAAGGGTCAGGCGCTGGGGATCATGGGCGGCTCGGGATATGGACAGTCCAATTACTGGGGCGTTCACCTCCATTTCGAGCTCAAGGACAGGCCCGTCACCCACAGCCCCTCGGGCAACGGCACCTTCTGGGGGTACACCCCGTCCAATCCTGATGAGTATGGTTATCATGACCCCGGCGCCTATATCGGCGTGGTGTCAGTGAAAGCCCCTCCGCCGCCGGCACCTGTCGTGACGGTCACCTTGACGGCGCCCAATGGCGGAACCCTGGGGAGAGGCCGCAGAGTCACCGTGAAGTGGTCGACGGCCGGCGCCGATCCGGGCGACGAGGTCTCGATCTATTTCAAGCGGGACTCCTTCGCCAGCCTCGAATTCCCTGATGGAGTGAACTTCGTCCGCCTGACGGAATCCGAGCGGAATGACGGCTCCTACAAGGGCACCATCCCGATCGCCATCGCTCTCGCGCGGGACTGGCGGTTCTACGTCAAGCACAACGCGAGCGGCGTCTCCGATGCGTCGGATTTTCCGGTGAGGATCAAGAGGTAGCGCAGGGAGCCGGCTTGCCGGCTCACCCCGCGAGCCGGTACTCCCTGCTGTCGGAGCCGTCGGCTGACTGCTGGCTTGCCGCTTCCACGGCGCAGGCCGCCAGCCGGCCGGAGACGACGGCGCCTTCCATGGTGGCGAGGTAGATCTGCTGGGTATAGTCGCCCGCCAGGGTGAGGCCTTCGATGGGCGTGGCTTGCGGGGGCCGCAGCTCGTCGGTGCCCGGGGAGAGCAGGTAGAAGTCGGCGGGGAGCCGGACCACCCGGTAGTCGATGAGGCGGTCGCGCACCCGCACGCCGAGGCGCTCGGCGTCCCGGCAGGTGATCTCCAGGATCTGCTCGGGATCCATGTTGAGGAACCGCTCGGGCGGCGTGAGGATGACGGAGAGGCGCCCGCGGCTCTGGCGGAAGGTGGTCCGCGACTGTTCGGCGAAGCTCGCGAGCACCGTGTCCGGGCCAAAGGTCGTGCGGTCGATGGGCATGGACGGCCGGTCGAGCTCGAACTGGATGGTGACCGAAGGCATGGAGGGCAGCCGCAGCATGGGCTGGAACCATGGGTGGTTGCCGAACGCCGGCCAGAGGAGCTGCTGGGCCGGCGCCAGCGAGGTCGCCAGGACGACGTGGTTCGCCGCGATGCGCTCGCCGCCGACCTCGACTCCGGTGACGCGCCCGCTTTCGGTGAGGAGCCGGGTGACCTTGGCGTTCGTCCTCACCTCGCCGCCGTTGCGGACGATGGCCGCGGCGATCGGCCCGGACATGACGTCGGTCATACCGCCGAGGAACGCGCCGACGCGGACGGTCAGGATGCGGGCGAGATAGGGGCCGAGGGTGCCGAAGAAGACGTAGGCCGAGTAGCGCTCGGGAGGGATGAAGTAGAGTCCGGCGGTCAGGGGGACCAGCACGGTGCGGATGGCGTTCTCGGTCACCCCGGAAGCCTCGGCCTTCGCCCGGACGCTGATCTGGTCCAGTCCGCGCGGGTTGGTGTAGTACTCCGCCAAGCCTGCGCTAAAAAAGCCGACAAGGCTGAGACGGTCCGTGAGGGAGAGGAGATCGAAGTTCCCCAGGACGCCTCCCAGGGTCTGGAAGGGCCGGTACAGGGGCGCCGCGCCGAAGACGCCGTTGCCGCGCCCGTCGGGCAGGCGGATCTCGACCTCGTCTTCCCAGTAGACGATCTGATTGACGTCGATGCCAGCCCTGCACAGGAGATCGGGGAAGGCCG
>DASVPT010000153.1:0-9012 GCA_036389535.1 Actinomycetota bacterium | reverse complement strand
GCATCGTTGGGAAGGACGAGATCGGCGACTCGCTCTCCAACCAGATCGGGGACTTCGGTTCTGGCCCCCGAGGCATCGAGCTCCACTCGACGGCGGACCTTCAGGCCGTCCGGGCCGGCGTCGTACAGCCCGATCCCGATGCGATGCGAGCGAAGCGTCGGCCATTCCTCCGGGGCCTCCTGGACGAGCGCGAACGACGTGAATGTCTCAGCGGCGCCGTCGCCCTCGGTGTGCAGGTCGAGGCGAATCGTGTTCACACCGGCGGTTTCGAGCCACTCCTTCGACCAACTGTGGAGGTCCCGGCCGGACACGTTTTCCAGCGCCGCCAGGAAGTCGGCGAGCTCGGCGTTCCCGAACTCGTGCTCCTTGTTGTACAGCTTGGTGCCATCCAGGAATCGGTCCTGCCCGACCCACGCCGCGAGCTGCTTCAGGACGGACGCACCCTTGGCGTAGGTGATGCCGTCGAAGTTGAGGTGGATGGATTCGACGTCGGGGATCTCGGCAACGATGGGGTGCGTCGTCGGCAGCTGGTCCTGGCGGTAGGCCCAGGTCTTTTCCAGATCCGCGAACGTCGTCCATGCTTCCCTGAACCGCGTCGCCTCTGCCTGCGACAGCACCGCCGTGTACGAGGCGAAGCTCTCGTTGAGCCACAGATCGTTCCACCACCGCATGGTGACGAGGTCGCCGAACCACATGTGCGCCATCTCGTGGAGGATGGTTTCGGCGCGGCGCTCGCGGGAGGCGTCGGTGACGCGGGACCGAAAGATGTACGCGTCGTTGAAGGTGACGCACGCGGCGTTCTCCATGGCGCCGTGGTTCGACTCCGGGCAGAAGACCTGGTCGTACTTCGGCGGGAAGGGGTACGGGTAGCCGAACGCCTCTTCGAAGAAGTCGAGCCCCTGGCCGGTGATCTCGAACAGCTCCTCGGCGTCCATGTGCTGCGCGAGCGACTGACGGCAGTACAGCCCGAGGTCGATGTCCTTGTGGCGGCCCCGAACGACGTGCCAGTTGCCGGCACAGACACAGGTGATGTAGGTGGAGATCTGCGGTGTGGTCTTGAAGACCCACCGAAGCCGGTCGCCATCGGCCTCCGGAGGCGCGGCAAGGACCGAGTTCGACGTGACCTCCCATCCGGCGGGGGTCAGCACGATGAAGTCGAAACGGGCCTTGATATCGGGCTGGTCGAAGCAGGCGTAGACGCGGTGGGCGTCGAACGGCTCGAAGTCGGTGTGGAGGTACTCGTTGCCGTCGACTGGGTCGGTGAAGCGGTGCATCCCGACCTCGGTCCGGTAGAAGGCGCAGGAGGCGTGGACACGCGCCTCGTTCTCCTCCTGAAGCCCGGTGAGGCGGATTCGATTCCCGTCGAAAGCGTCCGGTCCGAGCGTCTGCCCGTTCAGCTCGATCAGGTCGACGGCGGGAGCCGTGAGATTGAGGAACGAGTCGGCGCCGGGCCGGTTGCAACGAAACCTCACCACGGTCTCGGACCGGAACCACTTGTCTTCCGTCAGGTCGAGCGTCACCTCGTAGGTGACGTCGCTGATGAGCTCAGCTCTTGCCCGAGCCTCGTCCCTTGTCAGGTTGTCCTTTTGACCCACGCCCTGCTCCTTTTCGTTGCAGCAATTGGTTCTTTCGAACCTTTCCGGTGCTCGTTCGAGGAAGCTCGTTCACCACTTCGACGACCCGCGGGACCTTGAACGAAGCGAGGTTGTCCTTTGAGTATTTCACGACTCGGTCTTTGTCGACCTTGCCCTCCACGAAGGCCGCCAGCACCTGGCCGAACTCGTCGTCCGGGATCCCCACCACGGCGACGTCGTTCACGCCCTCCATGCCGCCGATCACGGACTCGACCTCGGCGGGGTACACGTTCTCCCCGCCGACCACCACCATCTCGTCGGCGCGTCCCTCCACGAACACGCGGCCCTCTTCGTCGATGTGGCCGGTGTCGCCGATCGACAGATAGCCATCGAACATCTCCGTGTCCTCGCCCGAGGCGTAGCCCTCGAAGACCATCCCGCTCCGGACCGCAAGGGTGCCCTTCTCGCCCGGGTCGAGCTTCGACCCCCCGTCGCCGAACGCGGCCACGTCCACGCCGGGAACCGGTTTCCCCAGCGTGCCGGAGGCCTCCACCATGTCCTCCGGCGTGGCGATGGCCACCCAGCCGGCCTCGGTGGAGCCGTAGAGGTCGTACAGGATCTCGCCAAACAACGCCATGGCGTCCTTGCGGACGTCATCCGGCAGCACCGAGCCGCTCGTCAGCACGATCCGAAGCGAGGTGAGCTCGTACTTCGACTTGGTTTCGTCGGGGAGCGACAGGATTCGCCGAACCATGACCGGAACCAACGACAGCGCCGTCGCCCGGTGCTCGTCGATGAGCTTCAGGGTCTGTTCGGGATCGAACTTCTCGGGAAGGACCAGCGGCGCCCCCAGTAGCGCGGCCAGCGAGAACGTCAGGAGTCCGAACGCGTGGAACAGCGGCGCGGGACAGACGATCACGTCCGACCGGCGATACGGCACCACGGCGAAGAGCCCGAGGAGGCTCAGGATCGCTCCGATCGGCGTCCCCCGGGATGCCGCTTTGGCCTTCCCCGTGGTTCCCGAGGTGTGAATCAGGATCTTGGGCGGCGAGCGATCCACCGAGACCGGCATCAGCGGCCGGTCCGAATGCTGGTCGATGAACTGCTCGTACGACACGGAGCCCTTGATGACGCCCTTGCCCTCTCCGACGACTACGAGCTGAACATCGCCGCTCACCGCGCCCTGCATCGCCGAGGCGTGGCGAACGTCGTAGATGAGGACGCGGGGCTTCGTCTGTTCCACCGCGTGTTTGACCTCCCGGTTCGTCCCCCAGGTGTTGAGAGGAGCCACCGCCACGCCGAGCTTGTGCGCGGCGAAGATGGTCTCGGCCGCCTCTCGGCCATTGCGCAGCAGCGTGGCCACGGGGTCGCTGCTCCGGACGCCGGCTCCCTCGAGCGCGCGGGCCAGCCGGTTGCTCCGGCCGTCGACCTCTTTCCAGGTGAGTGACCCTTTCGAGTCGATGACCGCGGGCCGCGCTCCGTACGCCGCCGCGGTGATCTGCGAGACGAGCCCGAGCGATGGACCCCTTCCCACGAGCCACGGGAACGTCCGGACCGCGCCGGCAACCGCGCGTGGGTCGAAGGTGCCCGCGTCCCACAGCCGGGCAACGACGTGCGGGTTCAGCACGCGAGAGATCTGCTGCAAGTCGTCGAGCTTCATGGCGGGCTCCTGTCAGGTTTCCCCCGGCCGCCTCGCGGTACGCTCGGCGTCATCCCGGGCGGGAGTGGACATGGGGGAATCCGAAGTCCAGCGGTGGGTCGAAGGATACATCCGAGCCTGGAGGAGCAACGACCCCGAGGACATCCGGGCGCTCTTCACCGACGACGCACGGTACTTCACCGCGCCGCACCGAGATCCATGGGCCGGACGTGATGCCATCGTTGAGGGCTGGCTCCACCGAAAGGACGAACCGGGCCAGTGGGAGTTTCGGTGGGAGCCGATGGCGGAGTGCGACGGCCTGGCGTTCGTGCGCGGGTGGACGGATTATTCGGATCCGCCGAAGCGCTACAGCAACCTGTGGACGATCAGGCTGGAGGACGACGGCCGGGCTTCGGAGTTCGTCGAGTGGTGGATGGAGTACTGAGGCCGGCTAGCGAATCTGAACGCCGGGGATCCCGGAGGGTAGCGCGATGGAGAGGAGCTGCTGCACCGCCGGTGACACCGACTCGAGCACCAGCGGCGGGGCACTGAACTCCCGGCCCGCCTTCGCCACCCGGATCAGCGCTCTCAGGCCACTGCTGTCCATGAACGTCAGCTGCGAAAGGTCCAGGACGACCTCACGGCCGGCGCGAAGCTCGCCTTCGACCAGTTCGGAGAACTCGTCGGCGTTGGTCAGGTCGAGCTCTCCCTCCAACCGGAAATGGCCGGCCGGGTCGAGCGGGACGATGTTCAGAAGTGGGCCTGGTTTGCTCAGCGGGCCATCCCCTTGGCTGGGCGAAGTGCCCTTGTATCACAGCGGTATCAGCGTCCGGAAGGGTGAACGCCAAATTCCCCTATTCGGAGTAGCGGACCGCCTCGGCGGGGGGTAGGCGGGATGCCCGCCACGCCGGAACTAGGGTCACCAGCAGCACGGCCAGGTAGATGAGCGCCAGGACGCCGCCGATGCTCCCGTAGTCGATGCCGAAGGGGCCCCCGGTGTCGCCCTGGCGGTAGAACAGGTACCCCATCGTGAGGCCGACCACGATCCCGACCACCGCCCCGATCGACGCCGTTACAGCCGCCTCCGCCATGAGTCCCACCAGGACGGCGCGTCGCTTGAAGCCGAGGGCCCGAAGCACCCCGATGACGTGGCGGCGTTCCGTCACGATCCGAAACGCCACGATGCCGAGGGAGAGAATCCCGACCACCAACCCCATCCGCATGAGCACGTCGATGGTGGAGAAGAAGGCCCGGTTCGCCCGTGCCTGGTTGTCCAGCAGCGTCCGAACGGATTCGGCGTCGACGCCCTGGGCGAAGAGATACCGCTCGATCGATCGAGCCGCCGTTCGGGCGTTCTGGTCGTCATTGAGGTCGATGAGCATGCTGGCCCCGAGCGGCGTCCGGTGGAACGGCGCAAGCGCAGCGGGCGTTCCGAAGAGGCCGTCCAGCAGACCGAACGCCTGCGTGCCGGCGACCGTGTAGGTGACCGGTCCGTCCGCACCCTGGAGGGTGATCTTGTTGCCGGGCGAGCCGAAGTTGCCGATCACGAACCGCGAATCCCGCGCCACCTCTGCCCACGCCTCGCGATCGGAGCCGAACCTCTTCATGCGTTGCTCCAGATGGACCGGTGGGGCGGTGGCAACCGTGGGATCCACCTCGAACATCGGAACGAACACCCGCTCGCCGCTGGTGAAGGTGTCCGGCGAGCGAACCGGTCCGACGTAGCCGCGAGTGGGCAGGGTCAGGGTCCGGCTCACCTGAGCCTTGACCGCGGGTGGGAGCGCGATCACGGGTGTCCCGGTGGAGAGGACTCGAACGTCGTAGCCGTTCCCGAAGCGCTCGTAGTCCGGCGCGAAGATCACGAAGAACACGGCGAACAGCGACAGCATCCCCACGATCACGGCGAACACGCCCGTGGTGAGTCCGGTGCGAAGGGGCCGGCGAGCCAGATACGCGAGCGGTGGCCGCAGCATCGCCCGGAATCGGGTGAACGCCCGCCCGAGCAAACCGACCAGCGTCTCGACGACCCGGAGGTTCGCCGACGCCAGGATGGTCAGCCCGAAGACCGAAGTGAGCATCGCGACCACGAACACGGCGAAGAAGGTTTCGGCGTCTCGGTTGGGGTCCGCGCCGCTGATCCGGTAGAACGACCAGCCCGCGAGCGCCAGGCCGGTCAGCGTGGCGTGCGTCCGCGCCCCGACCCGAGGCCTGAGGAGCGAAGAGAGGACGCCGATCACCGCCAGACCTCCCACCAGCCGAGCGATGTCCGCCCCCTGCGCCAGGGCCAGCGCTCCAATGAGGGTGAGGACGGCCAACCTCACCGGACGAACCCAGGAGCGGCGCCGGCGCTCGGGCGGCGGCTCGGGCAGGTTCCGTATGGCCGCCGTGATGGACATCCGCGCCGTCCGCCGCGACGCAAGGAACACCACGATCAGCGTGAGGAACGAGCCCACGGCGAACCCGACGATGAGCGTGACGGGCTTGAGGTAGAAGTGGAACTCGAAGTCGAAGTCCTCCCCCGCGAACTCGGCGAAGGCTCGGCCGAATCGGCTCGCGACGATCCGGCCGGCCGCCACTCCGGCGCCCGCCCCGATGACGCCAGCCGCGAGGCTGTACAGCGCTCCTTCGATCACGGACAGTCCGACCAGTGAGCGGCGCTTGAGCCCGAGCGCGCGAAGCACTCCCAATCGCGAGCGCCGCTCTTCGGCGAGCATGCCGATCAGGTTCACCACCAGGGCCGCGCCGGCGGCGACCACCAGCGCGCTCATTCCCACCAGCATCGCGCGGATGAATACGGTGCCCTCCTTGGCGCTCCGAACCTCCTGCGCCTTGGCCTCACGAACCGTCAGTGGAGCGCTCGCTCCGAGTTGCGGAATGGCGCGGCGAACGACCACGGCGGCCCGGTGAGCCGCCTCGAGCGTTCCTCGAATTCCGCCGGGCGCTGAGATCCGGACGACGTTGATTTGATCCGTGCGCGCCAGCGACTGAGCGGTGGGCAGTGGGGCGAAGACCACGGAGCCGAGCGTGTAGGCGCCCGGGCCTTCCTGCTTTGCAATTCCGGCGACGTGGAGCGGCAGCGGCGGCTGCTGGACGGGGTGTCGCCCACGCAGCTGATCCGAAGGCTCATCTGCGGACTCCAGCGTGACCCGGAACAGGTCGCCCGGACGGGAGTCGAGCTTGTCCGCCAGGGTGCGCGATACCAACACACCGCCCGGGCCGAGATCGCCGCCGAACGTTTGGCGTCCGCTGCTGAGCTCGTACGCGCCAAAGGGGCGTTGCGTCGCGGGGTCGAAGCCGACGATCGTGACTCGCGAGGTTCCCTGGCGCGTGGTGAGATCGGCGGCCGATCCCACCAGCTCGATGCCGGCGGCTACCCCGTCAGTCACGGTTCGGACCCCCGGCGTTGCCGCCAGTCCTTCCGCGACCGAGCCAGGAAAGAACCGATTGGTCGCCGAGATGGTGAGATCCGTGTAGCCCCAGCTCTGATAGGCGAAGGCATTCACCGCGGAATCCCCGACCGAGTCGCCGGCGATGAGCGCCGCCGTGACCGTGGCCGTACCGACCATCAGTCCGGCCACCACGAGCATCGATTGGCCTTTCCTGCGAACCGCCTCTCGCGCAGCGAGTTTCGCCAGGAGCGGCCGCCGGATGGCGAACACCGCGACCGGCCCGTACGCGGCCACGAAGAGAAGGAGAACGACGCCGAGCGCCGGCGTCACGACGTCTCGGTCTCGATGAGGCCGTCGCGCATTCGAATGGTCCGCGAAGCGGACTCGGCCACCTGGAGGTTGTGCGTCACCATGACGATGGTCTGTCCGCCCGCGTTGAGCCGAAGGAAGAGATCGAGAATGGCGGCGGTGGACTCCGAATCCAGGTTGCCGGTCGGCTCGTCCGCCCAGACCACCGCCGGTTGATGGACCAAGGCGCGGGCGATCGCCACGCGCTGCTGCTCGCCGCCGGACAGCTGATCGGGATGGTGATTCGCCCGGCCGCTCAGGCCGACCTGGTCGAGCGTCTCGAGCGCTCGGGCCCGTGCCGTCTTGCCCGAAGCACCGAGCAGCAGCATGGGGATCTCCACGTTCTCGACGGCGGAGAGAACCGGCAACAGGTTGAACGCCTGGAACACGAATCCCATGCTCTTCGCCCGGTACTCCGTCCGCTCGTCATCGGAGAGGTGCGCCAGGTTCGCTCCGTCCACGAGCACCTCGCCCTCATCGATGTGCTCCAGGCCGGAGAGGCAGTTCAGAAGCGTGGTCTTGCCGGAGCCTGAGGGACCCACGATGGCCAGGAGCTCGCCGCGCGGAATCTCCATATCGACGTGCTTGAGCGCCTCGACTTCGGTCCCGGCTCGATAGACCTTTCGAAGGCCCCGGGCGCTGACGATCGAACCGCCCGCGCCGCGATCCGGCGTGGTGGTCTCTTCTCGGGTTCGCACGACTCAGGGACCGCCGAGCGGGCTCTGATTGGGGGACTGAAGGATGTTGACCCGGTTGACCTTCCACCCGTCCTTCGTCTCGATCATGTCCATCTCGATCCGAAGGGTCTCCTGGCGTGGCGTGGCGATCCCGGTGTTCGTGACGGTCTCACCGACCACGCCGAACACCGACGCCGTCTGCCCGTTCACCGATTCCACGAAGACCTTCTGGACATGGCCGACGCTTCGAGCCTTCGCCTTTCGGAGGGCCTGCCTCGCGCGGTCGTTGAAGAACGTCTGGACCTGATCGGCGAAGTCGCCGACCGCGAATCCGGTGATCTCGGCAGCGTCCCGGTCGATGGTCCGGCCGTCGAAGTTCGTGAGCGCCGTGAGGAACTGCGTGGCCGTCGAGGCGATCTCGGCGCGGCGGCGGTCGCGTCCCTCTGCCTGTTGCCACAGGATGCCGAACAGGATCGCGAGCCCAAGGGCCACGCCGGCCACCAGCCATGGGAGGTACGGCCACGCGAGAACCCGGCCAAGACCATCCGAGCGCTTGGGAGAAGGTTCGGAGGGCGCGTCGCGCTCGGTCTGATTCGTTTTCAAGACTCGGCCAGATTACGGCACGAGCCGCAATTGGCCGGGCTCAGCCGTGGTGCAGCTTGGACCCGTTGGCGAGCCAGACCGGGCCGGGCTGTCCACCCGGACCGACGCCCCGGCCCCATGTGGAGACGCACGCGTGTCCGGCGTAGACGTCTTCGGGCGGACGCTTGTACGACCGCGCCGCTGTCTGCCCCGGCGGGATCAGTGAGACCCGGAACCAGTCGAGCTTGTCGACCGCGGGCTGCACCAGCTGCACGACGGCGTCGAAGAAGTAGTGGTTGAGTTCGATGGCTCCCGCCAGCGTGTTCTGGTGCTGAGCCAGGACGACGTTCAGCGTCCCCATGTCGGCCACGAAACAGGAGATATTCGACTTCTCGGTGGCCACGAGGTTGTTCGCCACGTTGGCGAAGCGGGCCCCGTTCTTCGACAGCTCGAGCAGGTCGAACCGCCGGTCACGAAGGATGTCGGCCAGTCGCGCGGTGAACGTCAGGTCGTTGGCGAAGGCGTGCGCGTTGTCGGCCAGCACGCCCGTGACCTTGGGCCCGTTCTCGATCAACGATTCGAGCTCAGTCTTCACCTTCAGCAGCTTCTCCGGGAAGTCCGCGGTCGTGACGGACAGCGAGGCCAGGTCTCGGCCTCTTCCTCGAACCGCCGCGGCAAGCTCGGTGACCAGACTGTGGAGCTTCTTCGACGGAACCGCGTGCAGGACGCGCGCCAGGGTCTCGATGGTCCGTTCGGCATCGGGAGGCGGCGTGGTGAAGCGCGGCCCGATGATCGCTCGCTCC
>DASVPT010000152.1:0-22168 GCA_036389535.1 Actinomycetota bacterium | reverse complement strand
AGCGCCGACGTGTCGGCCCGAGCGCGTCGAGGCCGAAAAAGGTCGAGGACTGCAAGCGTTCCGCCGGGCCGAAGGGCGGCGTGGAGTCGTCCGAACAGCCGCTCGTTTTCCTCCGGGCTCAGGTGGTGAATGAGGTTGAAGCACAGCGCCGCGTCGTACGGTCCGCCCAGCTCGTCGGACAGCGCGTCGCCCTCCAGGTGGCGGACTCGATCACTCATTCCGGCTTGGTCAATGATCTCGCGGCCGATGGCCGCGCTTCCGGGTAGGTCGAGCACCGTCGCGTTGAGACCCGGATGGCGGCGGCACAGCTCGACCGAAAACCAGCCGTGGCCGCCGGCGACGTCGAGGAGCGTCGTCGAGTCGGGTGGCAGAGGGATGGCCTTCGCCACTTCGGGGCCGGAGAGCCTTGCGAGCTCGAACTGTCCACGGATATAGCGGCGCCAGTGCGCGTCGTCGGGTCCGGCGTCATGAATTTCCACGGCCTCGCCGGTTCGAACGATCGTTTCGAGCTTTCCCCACCACTCCCAGTAATCGACGCAGTGCTCGATGTAGGACCCGAGATAGAGCTCGGACGAGGGGTCGAGCCATCGACGGGCTCGTTTCGCCAGCTCGTAAGCGTCACCGCGACGACGAACGTGCCCGAGCGCCTCCATAGCCAGGACGAGCTCTTCCGTGCCCGCTCTCTGGAGGCCGAGATCGGCGGCGAGTTGCGCGGTGGTCGCGGGTTCCCTGGCCAGTCGTTCGAAGATCCCGAGCCGAACGCCGGCGATCACGACCCGTGAAACCGGCATGCCGAACAACGCGTGTGCGATCGGCAACGGGGCCAGATTGAGGGCAAGGCCGAGCGCTTCGGTCGGTGTTTCCGGCCGTGCGCTTATTCGCATCGGCTCACACGCCCGCGACCGCGCCCTCGGAGCGCGGGTCGGCAGCGCCGAAGTACCCGCCCGACGCCGCGACCTGGATGGCGTGCGCGTGCCCCATGTTCGAATCGAAGGGCTCCGCGAGACCGATCTGATGTCCTCGTTGGCGCAGGGCCTCGATCGTTCCCGAATCGAAGCGCGACTCGGCCAGGACGCTCCAGTCAGCGGGTGAGACCAGCCATCGCGGGGCGTCGACGGCGTGCTGGACGTCGGCGCCGTCATCGATGATTCGGGTGAGCAGCTGAAGGTGTGTCTGGGCCTGTCCATCTCCACCCATTGACCCGAAGACGAGATGGGGTCTGTCGTTCCGAAGCGCCATCCCGGGGATGAGCGTGTGCATCGTGCGCTTGCGCGGCGCGATGACGTTGGCGTGGTGTGGGTCGAGGGAGAAATAGGAGCCGCGGTTGTGGAGGTTGATTCCCCAACCCGGCACCGTGACGCCGGAGCCGAACCCCCTCCAGTTCGACTGGATCAAGCTCACCATCATGCCGCTTGAGTCGGCCGCGCACATGTACGCGGTGCCGCCGGCCGCGGTTCGAGCGGGGGAGGGGTGCCCGGCGCGATCGGGATCAAATGCGGCGAATCGGTCGCGAGCCCATTCGGGTGATATCAGCGTTTCCGCGGGAACGGTCATGTGGTCGGGGTCCGTGATGTACGCATCGCGATCCGCCAATGCGAGCTTCATCGCTTCGAGGAGGAGGTGGTGGCGTTCGGCCGTATCCGGCGGGAGCCCCCCGGCCTGCTCGACGATGCTCAGCGCCTCGAGCGCGGTGGCGCCCTGCGTGTTCGGCGGCAGCTCCAGGACTTCGACGTCGCGATACGTGGACTTCAGTGGATCGACCCATTCGCCTTGATGGTCTTCGAGGTCGCCCGCATCGAGAACCCCGCCCAGTCCGCGAACGTGCTCCACGATCTCCTGAGCGATCGCTCCTCGGTAGAACGCGTCCGGTCCTTCGTCGCTGAGCACGGTGATGGCTCGGGACAGGTCGGGTTGGCGGAGCAATTCATCCGATCGAACGTCCCCATAGACCTTCTGCCACTCTGCGAATTCGCCGTAGCGCTCCTTGGCGAGGGCGAAGCTCTCCGCGGCTCGATGGCTCACCACGAAACCGTCCCGGGCAAGGCCGAGAGCCGCGGCTGCCAGATCGCCGAAAGACCGGGACCCGAACCGTTCGAGAAGCATGAACCACCCTTCGATCGCACCAGGCACGGTGACGGTGAGCGGCCCGAACACCGGCATGGCGTCTGACCCGGCCGCTTCACTGACCGCTTCGGGTGTGGCCGCTCCGGGCGCCCGTCCCGAACCGTTGTAGCCGTGAGCTGCGCCGTCCCAGACCAGCGCGAAAAGGTCACCGCCGTACCCGCAGAGATATGGAGTAACGACGCCGAGCGCCAGGTTCGTCGCGATGGCGGCGTCCAACGCATTCCCGCCGGAGGCCAGTACCGCCTGGCCCGCCGCCGACGCCAGGTAATGCGGAGAGGCCACGCAGCCGCGCGGAAACCACCGGGCCTCGTTCAGTGATTCGTTCTGGCGCACCGAGCCATTTTCCACGTCGGCGCCGCCGTGTGGGAAGCTTGCTCGACATGTCGGCTGAAGATCTCGCCGCGCCGAGGGAAGCGCCTCGCGGTTCGCATCGGCTCCTCGACCTGCAGGAGCTGGACCTCTCGATCGACCGGCTCAAAGCCCGCCGGACCCTGCTGGAGTCCGGGGAAGACCTTCGAACAGCCCGAGCGCGACTCGCCGACGCTGAGGCCAGGCTCGGCGAGGTGAAGCTCTCCCTGGACGACGTCGCAAAGCATCAGCGGCGTCTGGAGAATGACGTCGACTCCATGGAGCAGAAGGTGCAGGCGGACGACAAGCGGCTGTTCGACGGAACGGTGGCGAATCCCAAGGAGCTCCAGTCCATTCGGGCCGAAATCGAGAACCTCCGCGGCCGGAAGGCGCGAATGGAAGACCAGCTCCTGGAGCTGATGGAGCAGCGCGAGGAGATCGAGTCGCGCATCGGTCCGCTCGAAGCGGAGGTCACCGAGGAGCGCGAACGTGTGGCGGAGATCGAGCAGTCTCAAGGAACCGAAGTTGTCGACATCGAACAGGCCCTTTCGAGCCGAACCGCCGAGCGCGAAGAGCTGGTTCGCGAATTCGACGAGGAGCTCTTGGACCTCTACAGCGACATTCGAAAGCAGAAGAAGGGAATCGCTGCAGTCGCGCTGGTCGACGGAGTCTGCCAGGGGTGCCACCAGAAGCTGTCGGCCATGTACTTGGACCGGCTGAAGCGGGAAGACGGCGTCCGGAGGTGTGAGTACTGCCGACGGATTCTGATCTTTTGATCGTCTATTGCGACGGCGCCGCGCGAGGGAACCCCGGGCCGGCCGGCATCGGCGCGGTCGTTTCGTCATCGAACGGTGAAGTGCTTGCCGAGGTGGCCGAAGGGATCGGCGTCGCTACAAACAACGTGGCCGAATACAGAGCTGCTTTGGAAGGCCTTTGGCAGGCGAAGGAGCTCGGAGCCCGGGAGGTCCTGGTTCGCTCTGACAGCCGGCTCTTGGTCGAGCAGCTTTCAGGGCGGTTTCGAGTGAAGAACCCCACGCTGATGCGCCTGCACTCCGAGGTCCGCGATCTCATAAAGAACTTTGATTCGGTGTCCTTCGAGCACGTCCCGCGTGAGCTCAACAAACATGCCGATCGTCTGGCGAATGAGGGTGTGGACGACTGGCTCGCCGGTGTCGGCCGCGACTATCAACCACCGGGCCCACCCGCCTCACTTCTCGACTAGGCAATACGCTTGCCTCATGCCCGAGCGTGGACGGACCCGATTCAGCGCCTGGGTAGAACGCCACGCAATCCCTGTCTGGGTCTCCGTCTACCTCCTGTTCGGTATCGCCATCGCGACTGACTGGTGGATCACTCACCACGCATTCGGATGTGCCGTATTCATCGGACTGCTTTGGAGCATTCAAGGACCAATTCTCGGCTACTTGTGGCGGCGACGATCTCGGCGAATCCCCCGAGACGCGTAATTAGAGACATGCAGCATTCTGAGAGCGTTCTCTTGCCCCATATACTCATCTTTGGAGGAGCTGGCTGGGCGGCCGCGGCTCGATCACTCGAGTCGAGGAAAGTCCGGACTCCACAGGGCAGGGTGCTGGGTAACGCCCAGGCGGGGTGACCCGCGGAAAGTGCCACAGAAATCAGACCGCCCGCGCCGCAGCCCCGGGGTCCCCGCGGAGTGATCCGCGGGGGGAAGGCCGAGGCGTGGGTAAGGGTGAAACGGTGAGGTAAGAGCTCACCAGCGGCCGGGTGACCGGCCGGCTAGGCAAACCCCACCCGGAGCAAGGCCAAGCAGGGAGCGGGCGGCCCGTCCGATGCTCCCGGGTAGGCTGCACCGAGGGTCGCGGCAACGCGGCTCCCAGAGAGATGGTCGCCGCCGGCATTGCCGGCACAGAATCCGGCTTACAGGCCGGCTCCTCCACTACCCTCTACCTCGACATGGCCGAAGAGACCGAAGCAGGAAGGGGCGAGGCCAAGCGATGTCCGGTCTGCGGGCAGGGCACGCTGGTGGAGATCACCTATCGAGAGGACTCGCCGATGGAGCCCGAGGCCGGCGAGCCCATCCAGACGGGGGAGAGCCGCCAGGTCGAGTCCTATTCGTGCGGCCACGAAGTCCGAGGGCCGAGACTCGACGAATCCGCGGCCGGCACCGACGAGCTTCAGGTGGAGCGCCGGCAGACGGACGAAACCGCGGAGCCGATTTAGGCCGTTCCGTCCGCCACTCCAAGGCAATCGCGGTCGTTGCCGCTGCATTCCTGCTTGGCGCCTGTTCCTCGAAAGCAAACGTTCGATACGTCGAGGTCCGAGGCGCGGCGCCGAAGATCACTGGGCGAACCCTTACCGGCGGAGGGATCAATCCGGGGAATTACGCCGGGAAGGTTCTGGTCGTGAACTTCTGGAATCCATTCTGCGCGCCCTGCCGGCGGGAGCAGCCCATTCTTGAAGCGGCGTCGAATCGATTCCGAACTCGGGGCGTCCAGTTCATCGGCCTGATGTTCGTCGGCGGGAATCCAGCGTGGCCCAACGATCCTCCGGCCGCTCGGAGGTACCTGCGCAAATTTGGAGTGACGTATCCGGCCCTGATCGATTCCGGATCGCGGCTTGCCGATGGATTTCGAATTCCCGGGATCCCGACGACTGTCGTCGTGGACCGGAGTGGACAGATGCGCTTTCGAATCATTGGAACCGTCAGACCGGGCGAACTCGAGAACCTGGTGCGGATGCTGAGCGACTAGCGCAGGGCGACGGCGCGAGAGAGCTGCCGCCCCGCGTGATACGACGATCGAACCAGAGGGCCCGCCTCGACGTGCGCGAAACCCATCGCCATGCCGGTTCGGGCGTGCTCCGCGAACTCCTCCGGCGTCACCCAGCGATCTACGGGGAGGTGAAACTTCGTCGGCTGGAGGTACTGCCCGAGCGTGAGGAGGTCGCAATCAGCTTCGCGAAGGTCGGTCATCGCTTCGGCCACTTCCTCAGGACGTTCGCCCATCCCCAAGATGAGGTTCGATTTAGCGACGATCCCGGGTCGAAGGCGCTTGGCGATTCGTAGGGCGTCTAGCGAGCGGTCGTAGTCGAACGCCGGCCTGATTCGCTTGTGCAGGCGTCTCACCGTTTCGAGGTTGTGGGCGAAGACATCGGGTTCGGCGTCGAGCACTGTCGCGATCGCCGCCTCGTCGCCCTTGAAGTCCGGGGGAAGAACCTCAACGCTGCAGTCGGGGATCGCCTGGCGAATGGCCCGAACCGACTCGGCCCAAATCCGAGCGCCGCCGTCGGGCAGGTCATCTCGAGCCACGCCGGTGAGCACCACGTAGCGCAGACCCATCGCACTCACTGCCTCCGCGATCCGCTGCGGCTCGTCCTCTTCGACCACATCCGGCTTCGCCGTCATCACGTCGCAGAAGCCGCACCGACGCGTGCACTTCTCACCGAGGACCAGGAACGTCGCCTCGCGATCCTCCCAGCACTCGAAGATGTTCGGACAGCCGGCTTCCTCGCAGACCGTGTGGAGGTCGAGGCCTCGCATGATCTGCTTCAGCTCGACGTAATTCGGGCCGGTCCGCGCCTTCACCTTCAGCCACTCGGGCCGCCGGCCGCTCGGCCGGAGGGTCTGCGCACAACCCACCGAGTGGGCGAGATGGGTCTCGGAGAGCTGGTCGGGCTCGAGCGTCGCCGTGACTCCGCTGGCCGCGTTGCCGTTGGTCTCAACGATCGGCAGGTACAGACGCCGCTGGTGCGGATTGTGCTCGCGACGTGACATCGAGGTTCAGTCTAGCCCCGGAGGACGGCGACGAATCCGCCCGCTCACCCAAAAAGAAAGGCGGGGCCCGCCCCGCCTCTCTATCAGTGCTGTGAAGCCTTGAGCTACATGTAGCCGAGCTCGTTGCCGGCCTCCGCATAGAGCTGCGTGCCGTGTTGGATCTCCTCGTCGCCCGTGAAATAGAGGTGCGATTTGAGGTCTTGGACGATCATGCTGCCCTTGCTGAGCAGCTTCTGGTTCTCGTCTGACTCCAAAATCTCTAGGAGGACGTCGGACTTCCCCTTGACGATCGCCATCCCCTCGGATCCGTCCGCGTTCAGGAACACCTCAGGTGGCGCGGTCTTTCCCTCGGAGGCCCACTTGTTCAAGGTCTGGAGAAGCTCCATGAAGACCTCCAGCGACTTGGTCTCCCGGCCCGCGATTGGGGCGCCCCACGTGCTGATCAGCGCGGCGTCTTTCGCCATGCATCCTCCTCTGCCTCGAACCGACGCGGAGCGTAGTTCGGCAGACAGCCGGAACGGAAGGCTGATTTCGAATTCGGTCAGTTCGGGCTAGTCACCCGGGCAACTCGGACGCCCAGGCGAAAGAGCTCAGAACTTCGCCAGGTCCCTCATGTGCTCGAAGATCCGCTCGGTGTCCGGCAGGAAGAAGTGCTCGAGCGGCGTGGCGAAGGGCATCCCGGGAACATCGGGCCCGCCGATCCGGACCACCGGAGCGTCCAGATCGAACATGAGCTCCTCAGAGATGGTGGCCGAGATCTCCGCGCCGGCGCCGTACGTGCGGTTGTCCTCGTAGAGAACCATGGCCTTCCCGGTCTTTCGGACCGAGTCCAGGATGGTTTCTTTGTCGAGCGGCGCGATGGTTCGAACGTCGACCACCTCGCAGGAGTAGCCCTCTTCGTCCTGAAGCCGCTGCGCCGCCTCCAACGCCTGATGCATCATCAGCCCGTAGGCGACGCACGTGAGGTCGTCGCCCTCTCGCTTGATGTCGGCCTTGCCGATCGGAACCTCATACGGTTCGTCCGGCACCTCGCCCTTGATCAGCCGGTACGTCTTCTTGTGCTCCAGGAAGATCACCGGGTCGGGATCGTTGAGGGCCGCGATCAGCATCCCCTTGACGTCATATGGCGTCGAAGGGAGCACGACCTTCAGCCCCGGAACGTGGCCGTAGAAGGCCTCGATGCTCTGCGAGTGGTACAGGGCTCCGTGCACGCCGCCGCCGTACGGGGCCCGAACCACTAGCGGGCAACCCCAGTCGCCGGCCGAGCGATACCGAATTCGCGCTGCCTCCGAAACCAGCTGGTCGAAGGCGGGGTGGATGAAGTCGGCGAACTGGATTTCGGCCACGGGCAACAAGCCGTGCATCGCCATGCCGATGGCGCAGCCGACGATCGAGGACTCGGCGAGCGGCGTGTCGATGACGCGGCGTTCTCCGAACTCCTGGAGGAACCCGGCGGTTGCCCGGAAGACCCCGCCACGCGCGCCGACGTCCTCGCCCATGACCAGCACGCGGTCATCCGCCTTCATGGTTTCCCAAAGGGTGTCGTGAATGGTCTGGATGACGTTCTTCTCGGTCATGGCCGCTCGCTCCCTCCGGCCGGAGGCTCGGACGGCGTCGCCTCGCCGCCGGTGGTGTCCAGCTTCTCGTCGGCTGTCCCCTCCACGCGCTGAGTTTCGCCCCCATCGGCCGCCGCCTTCTGCGCACCGAGCCGAAGGGGCTCGAACCCGCTCCGGTCATCCGCGAACACGTGCTGAAGCGCGGTTTCCGGTTCGGGATCGGCCGCGGTCCACGCCGCTTCGACCTCCGCGTCGACCTGCTGCTTGGTCTCCGTACGGAGATTTTCGATGTCCTCCGTGCTGAGAAGCCCCTGCTCCCTGAGGTAGTTGCCGAAGATGATCAGGGAATCGTTTCGCTTCGCCTCCTCCACCTCTTCGCGGCTGCGGTATGTCCGGTCGTCGTCATCGGAGGTGTGGGGATGGAATCGGTAGGTCTTGAGCTCGATAAGCGTCGGTCCGCCGCCGCTCCGAGCTTTCTCGACGGCCCGCCTCGAGGCTTCGTAGCACGCCAAGACGTCGTTCCCTTCGACGACGACGCCCTCGAACCCGTAGGCCTCCGCCCGCATGGCGACGTCCTTGACGGCCATCTGCTTATCGAGCGGAACGCTGATCGCGTACTTGTTGTTCTCGCAGAACCACACCACGGGCAACTTGTGGATGCCCGCGAAGTTGAGTCCTTCGTGCCAGTCGCCCTCGCTGGTGGCGCCGTCGCCGAACCAGCATCCAACGACGGCGTCCTCGCCGCGGTACTTGATGGCGTAGCCAACGCCAGCGGCGTGGGGAATCTGGGTGGCGATGGGGGAGGAGCCCGTCAGGATTCCGTGCTTCTTGGAGCTCCAGTGCGCGGGCATCTGGCGGCCGCCGGAGGAGGGATCGTCCCGCTTTCCGAACACCGCCAGGAAGACGTCGCGAGGGGTCATCCCGGCAACGAGACACGCCGCCATGTCGCGGTAGTAAGGAACGAAGACGTCCTTGCCTTTTTCGAACGCCCAGGCTGTCCCGACCTGACAGCCTTCGTGTCCTGAGACGGGGACGACGAAGGGCGCGCGTCCCTGTCGGTTCAGGCGGAACTGCGCCTCGTCGCACAGGCGCGCCATAACCATGGTGCGGTACATCTGAACGACGTCTTCATCCGAAAGGCCGAGCGCGGTGTGGCGCCCCTCCTTCACGTTCACGCGTGTCGCCACGAGCCGACCTCCTGTCGAACCGGGGTTCCGTCGATTCTAGGCCGTTTCGGTTTTGCGCCGATAGCGGCGGTGTTCGATCCCATACAGTAGCGAGCATGAGGCCCTCGGTGGACGAGTCGGTGCTCCGACCGGTCGCCGAACTGGCCAGAGATATTGCCCCCGGCGCACAGGAGGCGCCGTCGGGCGACGCGATCCTGGCCGATCTCGGATTGGACTCGCTCGGGCTGGCCGATCTGGCCGTGGCGCTCGAGGAGCGATTTGGTGTCCGGCTGGCGCGGGGGGACGTGGGCGGGCTCCGAACCGTCCGGGACGTCGCGGTGATCGTCCAGCGCAAGCTGCCAGTTGGGGATGAGGAACGCATCCCGCCCGGCATCGGACGGCTCCAGCCGCTCGTAAAGGCGGTCGGCGGGCCGGCGTTCCGGTGGCAAAGCCATCTGGATGTCTCCGGCGCCGAGCACGTGCCGAGAACCGGCCCCGCCATCATCGCCGCGAACCACCGAAGCATGCTCGACGTACCCCTGCTGGTCATGGCCTGTCCTCGGCCCATCACCTTCATGGCCAAGCGCGAGCTCTTCGGCGACCCCTTCCGCCGGTGGGCCTTCCACACCATGGGTGGCTTTCCGGTTCGCCGAGAGATCGCCGACATCCGAGCCATCGACGTGGCGCTCGCCGTGCTCGAGCGAGGACAGATGCTCGGAATGTATCCGGAAGGGACACGAAGCCGGACCGGCAAGATGCTGCCGTTCTTGAAGGGAGCGGCCTGGTTGGCGCTTCGAACCGCCGCTCTCATCCTGCCGTGCGGAATCACCGGCACCGGCCGCGAAACGGAGCGAAATGGCGGCGGCGGGTGGCGGAAACACGTTCGGATCTCGTTCGGTCCGCCGCTCCGCGTGGAACGAGAGGACGACCCGGAGACTCGTCGTGAAAAAGCGGAGGACCTGACTGGTGAGCTCCTCGACGCGGTCACCCGGCTGCTTGCCCCCCCTTCCCACGCACAGCCCTGAGCCACGTACGGGTTCGCTAATCTGGATCCATGAGCTCCACACCAACCGTCATCAACGTCACTGACCAGACTTTTGGCGATGCCGTCGTCGAAGAATCGCGTCGGCGGCCGGTGGTCGTCGACTTCTGGGCAGGCTGGTGCCAGCCATGCCGAATCATCGGACCAGTCTTGGAGCGCCTTGCCGAGGAGCATCGCGGCGACTTCCTCCTGGCCAAGCTGGACGTGGACGCGAACCCCCAGGCGTCCCAGGCCTTCCGAATCCAGAGCATCCCGGCCGTGAAGGCGTTCAAAGATGGGGCCGTCGTCAACGAGTTCATCGGCGCCGTGCCGGAGCCGGCCATTCGCCAGTTTCTTGAGACGGTTCTTCCCTCTGAGGCGGACCGATTGGTGGACCAGGGGCTCGAGGCGGAGCGGGAGGGTCGCACGGGTGAGGCCGAACGGCTCTATCGCCGGGCCCTGGACGCCGACCCCATGAACGACCGGGCGCAGCTCGGCCGGGGCCGCCTGGCCGCGCTTCGGGGGGACGTCGAGGATGCGCGCAAGCTGCTCCAGCCCCTGCGGCCGAACGACGAGGCGGACCGACTGCTCGCGGCGATCGAGGTCTCCGAGTGGTCGGCGCCCACGGCGAACGGTGAGAGCCCGATGGCGAGGGGCCAGCGCGCCGCTGCTGAAGGTCGGTGGGGAGAGGCGCTCGGGGAGTTCCTCCGGGAGGTCAGCGCTCACGCCGACAACGGCGATGCCGCCCGAGAAGCGATGCTCAAGGTCTTTTCGGTTCTCGGCGAGGACGATCCGCTGACCCAGGAGTACCGGCGAAAGCTGGCCGCGGCGCTGTTCTGACTCCGGCCGTGAAGCTTGACGTCCGTCCGCTCACGGCAGACCGCTGGAAGGATTTCGTCGAGCTGCTCAGCCGTCCGGGCGCATCGATGGCGCGCGGCTGCTACTGCACCTATTACCGGAAGACTGGCGGGCACGGCGGCGTGGGACAGGGAGCCGCCAACAAGCGGATGATGAAGGGCCTCGTCGAGAAGGGATACGTCCCCGGCCTGGTCGGTTACGAAGACGGCCGCCCCGTGGCATGGATCTCGCTGTCGCCTCGAGAGGATTACCCGAGGCTCCAGCGGTCACCGGTCATGAAGCCCGTCGATGACAAACCCGTCTGGTCGATCGTTTGCCTGTTCGTGGACAAGCAGGCAAGAGGCAAGGGCGTTTCCGAGCAGATGCTGAAGGCGGGGATCGAGTACGCCCGGTCTCAGGGAGCGCGGCTCCTCGAGGCGTATCCGGTCGACAAGAACCAGCCGACCGATGCCGACTTCATGTGGTTCGGCGCGAAGAGGATGTACGACCGGGCCGGATTCAAGGAAGTGGCACGGCGAAAGGAGACCCGGCCGGTGGTTCGCAAGGCGGTTCGGCCTCGAGCCGTTCGCTGATCACGGGCCGGCCGCGGACTCGCAGACGAACAGTCCTGGATAGCTCGTCACCAGCCCGAGCTCGTCGACCTCGATGTCTCTGCTGAACGAGCCGCTTTCGTATCGGTAGGTGTTCTCCGAAAGCCGCGTGTATCGCTGGTCGGAGAGCGTTACGTCGAGGTCGGGGAAGCGAACCCACGACACCTGGAGGTCGGCCTGATCACCTACCTTCAGGGCGAGCCGGCGGATGGGAAGCGTGTTTGTGGACGGGGTCACACCGAGGTCGACGTCTATCGAGCCGCTCAGCGCGTCCACTTCGTTGTCGTTCAACCACCACCGGCGGCCCCGAGCCCGGAGCCGGAGCGATCTTTCGACGCTTGCCGAGCTCGTTCGCACGTCAACCTGTTCGGTCGTCCAGTCGGTTCCGCATCGAACGGCGTATTCCGCGCGCACCGGAGCATCGTCCAGCGTCACCACGACCGTGCCGGTCAGGTCCCAGCCGCTTTCGGTCTGCCACAACGAGAAGTGCTCGCTTCCGGGCGTGTCCAGCCTGCGCCAGTGAACGCTTCGAAGGCGCGTCCGGCTCGCGCCGGCGTCGCTCACCGAACCAACGTCAGGGAAGAGACGGAGACGCCCTCGGGCGCCGGCTCCGATGTCATTCCGAAGACGCTTTCGAATTGGTGCGCCACGATCGACGCCATCTCGTCTACGGTGACGTCACGGCGCGCGAGTTCGGACAACGTGGTGACGCTGCGATCCGCGAGGCCGCAGGGCACGATGGCGTCGAACCATGACAGGTCGGTGGTGCAGTTGAGGGCGAAGCCGTGCAGCGTGACCCGCCCGCGCGTGACGCGCACGCCGATCGCACAGACCTTTCGTTTCCCCGCCCACACGCCGGTCGCTTCAGGATCGCGTTCGAGTCCAATGCCGATCTCTCCCGCGGCGCGAATGATGACCTCTTCGAGTTCTCGCAGGTAACCGACCACGTCCGGCGCGACGCCGAGGTCAACGATCGGGTAGCCGACCAGCTGTCCCGGGCCGTGGAACGTCACGCTTCCGCCGCGGTCCACGAAGTGAAGCTCCGCGCCGGCGGCCTCGATCTGGTTCTCAGCCCAGAGAATGTGAGTGGGGTCGGAACGCCGCCCTGCCGTGAACACTGGCGGGTGCTCCAGCAAGATGAGCGTGTCGGGGATGGCGTTCTGCGCTCGGCGCTCCGCGAGCTCGTGCATGGATTCGTACGCCGCCCCGTACGGGACGAGTCCTTCCTCCCGAACGAGCCAGCCCCGTTTCACTCTTCGCGAGGCGGCAGCCCGAGCTCCGGCCCGAAGTCCCAAGTTTCCAGGTTCTGCTTCAGACGCCCGAGGAACTTCGCGGCCGTCGCGCCGTCGATGATCCGGTGATCCCAGGACATCGAGAAATAGACCATGTGCCGAATGGCGATCGCGTCGTTGATAACCACCGGGCGCTTCTCCACGGCGTCGAAGGCGAGGATGCCGCACTGGGGCGGGTTGATGATCGGGACGCTGATGATGGATCCGAACGGCCCGGGGTTGGTGATGGTGAACGTTCCCCCGTGCACGTCGTCCGGGTTGAGCTTTCGGTTTCGGGCCCGGGTGGCCACGTCGTTGATGGCACGAGCCAGTCCGAACAGATTCATGGCGTCGGCGCCTTTCACCACCGGCACGATGAGGCCATCCTCCAACGCAACCGCGATGCCGAGGTTCACGTAGTGCTTGCGAACGAGTTGGTCGTCTCGGAGCTCGGCGTTGACGTCGGGGAAGGCCAGGAGCGCCTCGCACACGGCGCGGGCCACGAACGGCATGTACGTGAGGGAGAGGCCCTCGCGCTGCTTGAACGCTTCCTTCGCAGCCTCCCGCGTGCGAACGATGTTCTCCATGTCGACCTCGACCAGGTTCCAGGCGCGCGCGGAGGTCTGGATGGACGCCACCATGTTTCGAGCGATCGCCTGCCGCATTCGGGTGAGCGGGACGACCTCTTCCCGGTCGCCGGCCTGAGCCGGGGCCGCCGGCGCCGCTTGGGGCTGAGGTGCGGGAGCCGGAGCGGGCGCCGGTTGTCCGGCCTGCGCCGCGGGAGCCTGTGCTGCCGGAGGAGCAGGTGGAGCGGTCGCCGTCGCGGGCTGGGCTTGGGCTGGGGTTCCAGATCCAACGAAGGCCATGATGTCCTTCTTGGTGATCCGGCCGCCGGTCCCGGTGCCCTGGACCTGTGACAGATCGATCTGGTTCTCCTCGGCCAGGCGTCGCACGAGCGGCGACAGGATCTGGCTCCGCGGACCTCCTCCGGCGGGCGCCTGCGCTCGACTTGCTTCCTGCTGCTGAGGGATCGCGGCCGGCATCTCCTGTGGTTGTCCGGCGCCATTCCCTCCGGCTGCCGGCTGAGCCTGCCCGTCACCGCCCTGTGGTGCCGACGGCTCGGCTTTCGTCTGAGCCGCGGGTTGCGCAGCCTCTGCCGTGTCTTGTTCAGCTTTGACTTGCGGCGCGGCGGCCTGCCCGTCGCCACCCGCGTCGATCATCGCCAGCTCGGTCCCCACGCTGACGGTTTCGCCCTCAGCGACCTTGATCTCGACGATCTTTCCGCCGACCGGAGAAGGGACCTCGGTGTCGACCTTGTCGGTCGAGATCTCGAAGAGCGGCTCGTCGCGTTCGATCGTGTCGCCCTCTTTCTTCAGCCACTTCGTGATGGTTCCTTCGACGACGGTCTCGCCGAGCTGGGGCATGGTCACTGGGGTCGCCAAGGCGGGGAACCTCCTTTATTCAGATCGAGTCGATCTCGGATCGGCTCGTAACGATTACCACTTGGAGAGCTTCTGCACCGCGTCCACGATGTCTTCCACCTGTGGAATGTACGCGTCTTCGAGGGGAGGGCTGAACGGGACGGGAACGTTCGGGGGAGCGACCCGCACGATCGGGGCGTCCAGCAGCTCGAAACCCTCTTCGGCGATGACCGCCGAGACCTCCGCGCCGATGCCGAACGCACGGTGGCTCTCGTAGACCACGAGCGCGCGGGCGGTCTTCTCCACGCTCTTGAGCACGGTGTCCTTGTCCATGGGCCACACCGTCCGCAGGTCGATCACTTCGGCCGAGATGCCCGAATCCTCGAGGTCCTCTGCTGCCTCCAGCGCCTTGTGGACCATCGCGCCGTACGCCACGATCGAGACGTCGTCGCCTTCCCGCTTCACATCCGCCTTGCCGAGCGGAATCGTGAAGTCGGGGTCGGTCGGAACGACCTCTTTGGCGCGCCGATAGATCCACTTGTGCTCCAGGTAGATCACCGGGTTGTCGTCGCGAATCGCCGCCTTGAGCAATCCCTTGGCGTCGGTGGGAAACGCCGGGCAGACCACCTTGAAGCCGGGTGTGTGGGCGAAGAAAGGTTCCGGGTTGTTCGAGTGGAAGTTCGAGGCGCGAACGCCGCCGCCGGAAGGACCCCGAAAGACGATGGGCAGCGGAACGCCCGACCGGTAGTGATACTTCCCCGCCGTGGTGACCAGCTCGTCGAACCCCGACGTCATGAAGTCGGCGTACTGGAATTCGGCGACCGGGCGAAGACCCTCCATCGCGGCTCCGATCGACGTCCCCACGATGGTCTCCTCCGCAATGGGGGTGTCCATGACTCGTTCGGCCCCGAAGCGGTCGATGAACCCCTCCGTGACCTTGAACGCCCCGCCGTAGACGCCAATGTCCTCGCCCAGGAGGAAGACGCGTTCGTCGCGCTCCATCTCCTCCCACAGCGCCTCGGCGATGGCGATCAGGTAGGTGGCCTCTCCGTTGTCGGAGCGTTTCCCTCGCGGTTCGGCACCGTGGCCGGCGGCTCCGGCTTCGACCTTCTCGCCTTCGGTGCGCTTGCCCTCTCGAGCTTCGCGGTCCGGCTTCCCTTCAGCCTCGCCAGCCTGTTGCGCCGCCTTGGACGGAGATGCCTGGGGGATCTCCGCCGATCGTTCGGCCGGCTGGTCGTCCCGAATGGAGGCGTCGTCGCGGTCCCCGGCCATCAGGGTTCTCCGCCTTCTCGTGAAGGCTCGCGCTGCCAGTAGCCGTCGTCCGTCCACAGTCCGAGCGTCACGTCCCCGGCGTCCGGCAGGGGGGAGGCTTGCGCGAACTCATAGCCGTCGTCGAACTCTTTCTTGATTCGTTCCTCGACCTCGCGAACGTCGTCCTCCGTGGCGACCCCTTCACCCACAAGGAGCTGCTGGAAGCGTTTCACCGGGTCCTTGTTTTGCATGTAGTCCTCGAGCATCTCCTTCGGCACGTACTTCGCGGGGTCGTGACCGGCGTGGCCGCGCCACCTGAGCGAAACGCTCTCGATCAACGAGGGACCGTCACCGCTGCGAGCTCGTTCGACCGCCTCGTTCGCAGCCTCGAAAACCTCAAGAACGTTGGCGCCGTCGACGCGTTTCCCCGGCATGCCGTATGCCTCCGCGCGCGAGGCGACCTGCGGTATGGCGAACTCGAGTGGGTTTGGCGTGGAGTACGCCCACTGGTTGTTGTTCACCACCCAGACCACGGGGAGGCGGTGGATGGCCGAAAAGTTGAGGGCCTCGTGCCAACGCCCGTTGGACGTGGAGCCGTCGCCGCAGATGGCCATGGCGACCTTCGATTCGCCTCGCCGTTTGTATGCCAGCGCCGCTCCGCAGGCCACGGGGTAGGCGATGGGAAGGTGGGAGATCACCGTGAACGTCTTTGCACCGGCCCAGTCGCCCATGTGGCTGTTGCCGTCGCGGCCTCGCGTGAAGCCGTCGATGCGCCCCCAGAACTGCGCCATGACTCGCTTCAGGTCCACGCCTTTGGTGAGCTGGGCATTGAGGTCCCGATGCGTGGGGAACAGCGAATCCTCGGGGCGGAGGGCGTAGGCGGCGCCGACGTGCGTCCCCTCCTGTCCGCGGCCCGAGTAAATGGCTCCGGGAAGCTTGCCCTGGCGATACAGGGTCTCCATTCGCTCGTCGAAGTACCGGCAGAGCTTCAGGTAGTAGAGGATCTCCTTGAGGTTCTCCTCTTTCAGCCCGAGTCGCTCGATGCGTTCACTGGTCGAGCCGGCGTTTCGTCGCGCTTCGGCGGTGTGGTCTCGAGCTCTGGTGGCCATGAGGCGCCTCCCTACATCGTGTGAAGCGGCTTGCCGGCCATCGCCAGGAAGCTCTCTCCGAGAGCTTCCGAGAGCGTCGGGTGCGGCGCGATGACGGAGGCGACGTCCTGGGCGGTTGCTTCCCAGTTGTACATGAGCGAGGCGGCCTCCACGAGCTCCGTGACGTGTGGGCCGATCATGTGGACGCCGAGGACCGCCCCGTCCCGTTCGGCGACGACCTTCACGAGCCCGCCTTCCCCGACGATGTTCGCCTTGGCCAGAACCTGGAAGTTGAACTTGGTGGTCACCACGTCGTGTCCGCGGTCCTTCGCCTGAGCCTCGGTCAGCCCAACGGATGAGATCTCGGGACTGGAGAACGTGACGCGTGGAACGCCCGCGTAGTCGATCTCGGGCGGGGTCATGCCGGCGATGCGCTCAGCCACCGCCATGCCCTCCACGAACGAGGAGTGGGCGAGTTGGAGCGGTGTGGCCGCGAGATCGCCGACCGCCCAGACGTGCGGCACCGACGTCTGCAGGGTGGTGTCCACTTTCACATAGCCCCGATCGAGCTCGATCCCGGCCTCCTCGTAGCCGAGCCCCTCCGACACGGGGCCCCGTCCAACCGCCACCAGACAGATATCGGCGGTGATCGTCTTGTCTCCAGCGCCTTCCGAGGTGAAGGTCGCTTCGATCTGGTTGCCGGTGTCTCGGACGCCGGTCACCCTCACGCCGGCAAACGTGTTGATCCCCTTCTTCTTGAAGGCGCGCGCGGCTTCCTTCGAGATGTCCTCATCCTCGAGCGGCGCGACTCGCGGGAGCGCTTCGAGGACGGTCACGTCGGCGCCGAACGCGTTGTACACGGTGGCGAACTCGAGGCCGATGGCGCCGGCCCCGATGATCACCACCGATGACGGGAGCTTTTCGCGAACGAGCGCCTGATCGCTGGTGATGATTCGGTCCGTGACCTCCATTCCCGGCAGCATTCGCGGCCTGGAACCAGTGGCCAATACGACGTCGGGCGCGGTGAGGCGCTTGCCGTCGACCTCCACGCCGGGGCCCTCGGTCAGTTTTCCGGAACCCTGAATGACTTCGATCTTGCGTGCCTTGATGAGACCAGTGAGCCCCGACACTTTCTTGTCGACAATGTGCCGCTCGGTCTCGAGAACCTTCGCCCAGTCGACCTCACCTGAAGCTCGGATTCCCCACTCCTCGGCCCGGTTGACGTGGTCCATCACCGACGCCGATTCGAGCAGTGCTTTGGAGGGGATGCAGCCGCGGAGAAGGCAGGTCCCGCCGAGGCGTTCCTCTTTCTCGATCAGCGCAACGCGCTTGCCGAGCTCGGCGGCGCGAAGGGCGCAGGCGTAACCGCCGGTCCCGCTACCGAGGACGATGAGGTCAAAGGATTCGCCTGCCAAGTCGTTAGCCCTTCGAGCCATACTAGCGCCGGGAGGCCACCCGATGGGTCAACAGACGGTCGAGTTGAAACGAACGCCGCTCCACGGCGAACACGAAGCCCTCGGCGCGCACATGGGCGCGTTCGCCGGCTGGTCCATGCCGATCCAATACCGCGGCACGCTCGTCGAGCACCGAGCCGTCCGCGAGGCGGCCGGTGTGTTCGATCTCACACACCTCGGCAAGGTGATGGTCGAAGGGGCCCAGGCCCCGAACGTCCTCCAACAGGTTCTGACGAACGACGTGTCAAAAGTCGGTGTCGGTGGGGCGCAGTACAACATGGTTCTCAACGACCGAGGGGGAATCGTCGATGACCTGATCGTCTACCGAGTCGACGAACATCGATATCTGGTCGTTCCCAACGCTGCGAACACTGATGCCGTCCATGGTGTGCTCCTGCAGCACGCCGTCCAAGGCGTCGAAGTTGTTCTGCGGCCGGATCTTTGCCTGATCGCTCCGCAGGGCCCGCGGTCGCTGGACCTGGTCGGACGGGTCTTCCCGGATGCGCCGGGACTGGCGTACATGCATTGCCGAGAGGACTCGTACAAGGGCGCGCCGGTCGTGGTGTCGAGATCGGGCTACACCGGCGAGCGCGGCTTCGAGCTGTTTGTGCCAGAAGGGGCAGCCGTCGAACTGTGGCGTGAGCTTCGCCAGGTCGGCGAGTCGTTTGGGCTGGAGCCGTGCGGCCTGGGAGCGCGGGACACGCTCCGGCTGGAGATGGGGTATCCGCTGCACGGGAGCGACATCTCCGGGGAGCGGACGCCGCTGGAGGCCGGGCTGTCGTGGGCGGTCGCCTTGGAGAAGGGCGAGTTCGTGGGCCGCGCTGCGCTCGCGACACAGAAAGAGGCAGGCATCCCTTCGCGGCTGTGGGGACTCCGCATGCAGGACCGGCTCATTCCGCGGGCGCACTACCCGGTGTTGGCGGGGGACGAGCAGGTCGGGGAGACCACCAGTGGTGGGTTCGCTCCGACCCTCAAGGCCGGCGTGGCCCTCGCGTACCTCTCACCACGTGACCGCTTCTCGGCGGGCGATGCGGTCGAGGTTGACGTGCGCGGCCGGCGAGGGAAGGCCGAAGTGGTGCGTCCCCCGTTCGTTCAGTCGAGCCCGAAATAAGTGGTCGAGCCCTAAGTCAGGCGTCGAGTCGGGGTCAGGCGTCGAGCACGAAGGAAGAACGATTGCCCGGGCGCCGAGCTCGGCGGCCCTCAGGACGCCTCGGCCAGATATCCCAAGAAGAGCGCTTCGGCGAGCGCCGACTTCTCCAGATCCGCGAGGTCGACGCTTTCGTTCTCGGAATGCGGATTGCTCATTGGGTCCGCCGCGCCGGTGAGCATCAGGGTCGCGTCGGGGAACGAATCGGCGAACACCGCGACAAACGGAATCGAACCCCCGGCGCCCATGAAGACCGGCGCCTTGCCGAACGCCTCGCTCATGGCACGTTCCATCGCGTCGTAAGCCGGACCCTTCCCGTGCAGCGCGTGTGGCGACCCGGTCGCTTCTCGCTCCACCTTGACCTCCGCACCCCACGGAACGTTCGACTCCAGGTGCATCACCAGGGCGTCCATCGCCTGCTCCGGATCCTGGCCGGGAGGGATTCGCATGCTGACCTTCGCCCGGGCGAAAGGCACGAGCTGATTGGAAGCCTCCACCGTGTTGGGCGCGTCGATCCCCAGGATCGAAATCGCGGGCCGCGTCCACATTCGTTCAGTAAGCCCACCCTCTCCGATGAGCTCGACGCCGGGCCTGACACCGGCCCAGGCTCGAAGCTCCTCTTCGGTGAGGTCGAGCGGATCGGCTGGTCCGGAGGCCAGCCCGGGAACCGCGACAACGCCGCGCTCGTCATGCAGCGTCGCCAGCGTCTTCGCCAGGACGGTCAACGCATCGGGGATCGCGCCGCCGTACTCGCCGCTGTGCACCGCGTGGTCCAGCGTCCGGACTTCCACCAGGCAGGCCACGATCCCTCGGAGCGAAGTGGTGAGCGCGGGTTCACCGGTTCGCCAGTTGCCGGAGTCCGCCAGGATGACCGCGTCCGAGCGGAGCAGGTCCCGATAGCGGGACACGAGCTCCTCCAGATGCTCCGAGCTCGATTCCTCCTCGCCCTCGACGAACACGGTCACACCGACCGGAGGCCGTCCTTCCCACGCCCGAATGGCCCCGGCGTGCACGACGATGCCGGCCTTGTCGTCCGAGGTTCCTCGGCCATAGAGACGACCGTCTCGTTCGACCGGCTCGAACGGTTCGGAGCTCCAGAGGTTCCGCGGCCCCTCGGGTTGGACGTCGTGGTGGGCATACAGAAGGACGGTCGGCGCGCCTTCGGGAGCCTCGACCCGCCCCAGCACCGCGGGATGCGCGCCCTCCACTTCCAGGAGCTGCGTCTCGAGCCCCGAGGACTCGAGGATCTCGCGGGTCAGATCGGCGGAGCGGCGGACGTTCGACGGCTCGAAGCCCTTGAAGCTGACCGACGGAATCCGGACCAAGCGCTCGAGGTCGGCCCTGACGCTGGGCATGATCTTTGGGAACCGGTCGCGTACGCCGTCGATGTCGGTCATGTCTTCCTCGATCCTTCCCTGAAGCGATCTTCTTACGTGATCTTCTACGTGATCTTCTGAGCCGCCTTCACGATCTGCGGTATCGACGCGTCGCCAAACCGCGTGCTTTCGATGATCTTGCCCAAAAGCCGCCTCGACGCGCCTCCCCCCACTGCGACCACGACAACATAGAGACCCGAGGTTCGAATGCCGACCTGCCGCATCGGGCCAAACCCCGGCGCCGCCACCACGTACGCCCAGTGGGTCGCGCGGCCCCCGGCGCGGCACGTCGCCCTGCCGGATGCCACGTAGTCACTCGGAGAGAACTTCCGGCCGGTCAGGTCCGGCGGTCGGTCGACCACGACCCGCTGCGAGGACTGTTGGCAGGCCTTGTTCTCCGTTATCGGACTGAGCGCCGGACCCCGCGCCGCCAGGTAGTAGTAGTCCGAGGGGATTCGGTTCTCGGCGATGTCGACCCAGAACGCCTCCATGCCTTGAACGGGTCCCTTCTGCCGCTCCCAATCCGTGAGCCTCGGTGCGGCGACGAATCCCTCTCGCGCGAATCGGTCACCCATCAAGGGCCGGGCCTCCCACGAATTGGGGACCGCAGCGTGAACGCTGCCGGCCCGGACCTCCATCAGCGGCGATGGGATTGCCCCCGAGCGAATGGGCTGAATCGAGAAGTCGGGAAGGGCTGTGGAGTTCTCCGCAGGTGCGCCCGTACACGCCGCGAGGGTGGTGGCGAAGAGCACGGCCGCGAGTTGGCTGCGCACGGGTGCCAAGAGTCTACGCAGGGCCGGCCTCCGATGCGACCCCTCTTCGCCACGGCCCTCCCGGCGGCATAGAATCCGTGCCAATCGAATAGCGAGTCTCGGGGTGGACCGAGCGAGGCGGCACCTCGCGGAGGTCCCCAAGAGGGAAGCCGGTGCAAGTCCGGCACGGTCGCGCCACTGTGACCGGGGAGCGAACCCGAGGAATGCCACTGGGACGCAGGTGAAGACCTGTAGCCCGGGAAGGTTCGGGGGAGCGCAGCCGCGGATCGCGGGCCAGAGCCGCGAATCGCGGATCCAACCGGAAGTCAGGAGACCTGCCTCGAGATGGTTCGGCCGCGCTCTTCGCGCATGAGAGGAGGCCGCTTCGAGCGTTCTGCCTCCGGCGAGAGCCGGGGGCTTTTTCGTTTGGGGCGGCCGCGACCGAAAGGAGAGGGAAATGGGCAAGGCGGCAGCCGGCGGCGCGCCGGCGCTTGTTCGATCGGCCGTGGCGATCCTCACGACGGTCCTCTTGGCCGCGTGCGGCGGCGGGCAGAAGGGGAACGGAGTCGCCCCCAACGGCAAACGTGGTTCTGCGTTTCCCATCACATTGAAGGACGACGAAGGTGTCTCCGTCACGCTGCGACGGGCGCCGCAGCGGATCGTGACCTTCGGGCAGTCGGACACCGAGATCGTGTTCGCGCTCGGCCTGGGGAATCGATTGGTCGGAGTTTGCTGCGCCTTCGACAACTACCCTCCGGCGGCGGCCAGGCTTCCCCACGTGGAAGGCGCCGCGCAAAAGCCGAACACGGAAAAAGTGATCTCGCTTCATCCCGACGTGCTGCTCAACGCCTTTCCGGGCGCGAGCACGTGGTCCAAGCCGTTGCAGGACGCCGGCGTTCCCGTGTTCACCACCACGGCGAAGAACTTTGACGACGCCGTCCATGACATCGTGACGGTTGGCCGGGTGCTGGGCGCGAAAACCGCCGCCGAC
>DASVPT010000151.1:0-5777 GCA_036389535.1 Actinomycetota bacterium | reverse complement strand
CCGAGGTGTCCGAGACGTTCGACAACACGCAGACCGCCGTCGCCGGATGGAGGAAGGTCCTCGGTCTCCTCGACATCCCCGTCGACCTGATCGAGCCGGTTCCCGGGACGCCGCTGCCCGAGGGTGCGCTCTCGGTGAAGGCCGAAGATCTCGAGTTCGGCTACCGGGACGGGGGCGGACCGGTGCTCCGTGGCATCGACGTCGAGATCCCGGCCGGGGCGCACGTCGCCGTGGTCGGGGAAACGGGTCACGGGAAGACCACGTTCGCGAAGTTGCTCTGCCGGCTCGCGGACCCCACACGAGGCCGGATCCTGATCGGGGGCGTGGATCTCCGCGAGGTGGCTCGGGACTCTCGGCAGCGCGCCATTCGACTGGTGCCACAGGACGGGTTCCTGTTCGACAACACGGTTGGAGAGAACGTCCGGTTCGGACTCCAAACCGCCACGGACCGGGACGTCATCGCGTCGTTCGAGTCGCTCGGACTGGGGGACTGGGTCCGAGGCCTGCCCGACGGCCTGGAGACCCGAGTCGGCGAGCGGGGCGAGAGCCTTTCCGTCGGCGAGCGTCAGCTCGTCGCGCTCGCCCGCGCCCAGATCGCGAATCCGGGCCTTCTCATCCTGGACGAAGCGACCAGCGCGGTCGATCCGGAGACCGAGCGGGCGTTGGCCGAGGCTCTGCATCGTCTCTCTGAAGGAAGGACCACCGTTACCATTGCGCACCGAATGTCGACCGCTGAGTCTGCGCAGCAGGTGCTGGTGTTTCATCAGGGCCGCATCGTCGAGCGCGGAAACCACCAGGAGCTCGTGGCCCGCGGAGGCATCTACGCGTCGCTCTACGAGAGCTGGCTTGGTAACACCCGCGGCGAAGGAGAGCTAGCCTCGGTCTAACGCCGGGTGCTCGAGCTCGACGATCTCCCAGGCCTCGATGGGCCGCGCCGAACCCTTCAACGTGAGCGGTTCGCGCTCGACCGCGCGCACTCTGTCCTTGACGAAGGCGTAGGTCCGGTACCCACAGAGGATGGTTCCCGGCGACGCCTCGGTTTGCAGCCTGGCGGCCATGTTCACTGCAAAACCAACCACCTTGTATGCGCGCAGGACGTCACTTCCGAAGACGCCGAGCGTGCAATATCCCGCGTTGATGCCAACGCGTATCTGAAGGTTCGCGGGGATGCCTCGGGCACGGATTCGCGTCTCGACTTCGCGCGAGCGATTTCGCATGTCGATGGCGGCCTGAACCGCCGACCACGCTTGATCCTTCTCGTCGGCGCGTTCGGGCGCACCGAACACCGCCATGATCCCGTCGCCGATGTAGTTGTCGAGCGTCCCGCCGTGCGAGACGACGGCCGACCCCATCTCCCTGAGGTATACGTCCAGCACATCGGCGAGCTCCTCCGGATCGAGGCTGTCGGACAGGTCGGTGAAGCCCACCATGTCGGCGAACAACGCGGTGACCTTTCGGCGTTCGAAGCCGTCCGTCTTGAGGTCTCCGGCGACCAGCCCCTCCGCGACCTGCCGCGGGAGGAAGCGTTTCAGCTCGCCCGTGCGGACCAGCTCGGCCATCTGTTCCTCGACCCTGGCTTCGAGCCGTTGATTGAGCCGCGCCATCTCCTTCAGGTGCTCTTGCTGCAGGTCCTGGAGCCGCTTCTTGGCCAGCCCGGAATTGATCCGGGCGCGCAACACCGTCAGGTCGAAGGGCTTTGTGAGGAAATCCTCGGCGCCGAGCTCGATGCACCTCACCGCGCTCTCGATGTCGTCGATAGCCGTCGTCATGACCACGGGGATGTGTTGCGACTCAGGGTCACGCTTGAGCTCCTCGAGAACCTGGTAGCCGTCCATCTCGGGCATGAGGATGTCCAGGAGGACGACGTCGAACGGTTGCGACCGCACGATGTCGAGGGCGTCCTTGCCGTTCTCCGCGGTGGTGACGTTGTGCCCCTCGCGGGTCAATGCCGCTACGAGCGTCTGTCGATGGACGGCATCGTCGTCGACGACCAGGATCGATGCCCGGTCGCTCACTCGCTGAATTCCTTCAGGGCGTCGTGCGTACGATGAAGCTGCTCTTCGATCCGGCTGAGGAGGTCGTCGGCACCGTCCAGGGTTCCCGACTGGGCCAGGTGCTCTAGATGTCGACACTGCTCGGAGAGCTCCGTTGCTCCGAACGTCGCGGCGGTCGACTTCAGGGAATGGGCACGCCGCCTGGCTTCGGGCGCGCGGCCCGCGCTGATGTCATCGCGAAGCTCGGAGAGCAAACGCTGGCTGTCGGCGATGAACGTCTGGGCCAGCTCCACCACGGCGTCGCTTCCAACGGCATCCCGCAGTCGTTCCATCGCCACGGGATCGAGAACCGCAGCGGACTGTCCTCTGGAGGATCGGGCCAAAGCCGCGGCCAGCTCGTCGTCGCGGATCGGCTTGCTGAGATAGTCGTCCATCCCCGCGGCCAGGCACGCTTCGCGGTCGCCCTCCATCGCGTTCGCCGTCACGGCGATGATGTAGGGACGGTCGCGGGATCCCCACCGTTGGTGGATCCGACGGGTCGCCTCCAGGCCATCCATCTCGGGCATCTGTACATCCATGAGGACCACGTCGTACCGCTGGCGTTCCAGCGACTCAAGTGCCTCCGCGCCGTCTGAGGCGAGGTCGGCTCGATACCCGAGCTTCTGCAATAGCAGCACGGCCAGCTGTTGGTTCACCGCGTTGTCTTCGGCCACGAGGATCCGAAGCGTTCCGGGGACCGGGCGCTCCGCCTGTATGGGAGCCGCATCCTGCGCGTCCGGGATCGGCTGCCCGCCGAACACGTCCATCAGCGCGTCGTACAGCTGCGACGGCTTGATCGGCTTCGTCAACGTCGCGGCGAAGTCAACGGTGGTCGTCTGGCCGAGCCGGCCAATGGAAGAAAGCATGACCAGCGGGAGCGATTCGACGCCCCGATTGAGGCGAATCTCCCGGGCCAACGTGACGCCATCCATGTCGGGCATCTGCATGTCGAGGACGCCGATGTCGAACGGATCGCCCCCCTGAATCCACTGGAGCGCCTCGGCCGGCCTCGCGGTGTCGCGAGCCAGCATTCCCCACGATTCGGTTTGGCGACGGAGGATCTGGCGGTTCGTCGCGTTGTCGTCGACGATGAGGACACGTTTGCCCTGAAGCTCGGGCGTTGCCCTCCGCTGAGCGGACGGTGCGGCGGGCGCCGCCTTTGCCTTGATCGTGAATTGGAAGGTCGAACCCTGACCTTCGCGGCTGTCCACCCACATCCGGCCGTTCATCAACTCGACGAGGCGCTTGCTGATCGCCAATCCGAGTCCTGTCCCGCCGTACCGGCGCGTGGTGGACGCGTCCACCTGACTGAACGACTCGAACAATCGGTCCATTCGGTCTCCCGGGATCCCGATCCCGGTGTCGCGAACCAGGAAACGGAGCTCGAACGTGCCGTCCGCGCCGTTCCCGGCTGGCGTCGGTTCGGCTTCCACCGTCACGACGACCTCTCCCTGGTCGGTGAACTTCACCGCGTTGTTCACCAGGTTCAGAAGGATCTGCCGGAGCCTCGTTTCGTCGCCGACGACCGACGGAGGGACCTCCGCGTCGAACGAATACGCGAGATCCAGCCCTTTCTCCGACGCCAGGGGCGCCACGAGCTCGAGAACCGCTTCGACGCACTGACTCAGGTCGAACGGCTGCGCCTCCAGGTCCAACCGCCCCGCTTCGATCTTCGAGAAGTCGAGGATCTCGTTGATGACGGAAAGCAAGGCGTCGCCGCTGCTCCTGATGACCTCGGCGAAGTTCTGCTGCTCGCGGGAGAGTGGCGTGTCGAGGAGCAGGCCCGTCATCCCGATCACGGCGTTGAGCGGCGTTCTGATCTCGTGGCTCATGGTCGCCAGGAAGGCGCTCTTCGCTCGGGTGGCGGCCTCCGCGTCCCGCCTGGCCTCTTGCAGGGCGGTGATGTCGTGGTAGATGACGACGAATCCCGCACGCTCCCCGCTGACCGAGATCGGCGCCGCCGTCACCTCGACGTCAACCAGCGAGCCGTCCTTCCGTGCCCGGCGTGTGATCGAGCGCGGAATCTCGCCGCGAAGCCCGCGCATATTCATGACGGTACCCTCCGCCCTCATCTTCTCGCTGTTGGTCACGAGGTCATCGAGGTGCCTCCCCAGCGCCTCCTCCGCGGAATAGCCGAACAGCTGTTCAGCGGCCGGATTCCAGGACGTCACGAGGACCTCGTCGTTCACGGTGACGATGGCGGTCGGGCTTAGCGACAGCACCGACTCGTGGTACAGCCTCTGCCGCTGAATCTCGGTGATGTCGTTGTAGATGACGACGATCCCGGCTCTTCGCTCCTCGATGACGACCGGAGCCGCGAAGAGCTGGACATCGACGAGAGACCCGTCCTTCCTGGTCCGACGGGTCACGACCCGAAGGTGTTCGCCCCGAGTGGCGGCCTCCGTGAAGGAGGTCGCTTCCTCTTTCAGGTCGGTTCGGGCGGCCACGAGTTGGTCGATGTTCTGGCCGATCGCTTCTTCGGCCGTGTAACCGAACACCTGCTCCGCCCCAAGGCTCCATGACCGAATGGTTCCGTCGAAGTCCTGGACCACGACCGCCGCGGGACTGATGTCCAGGAGGGCCTGAAAGAAGCGGCGCTGTTCCTGGAGCTCGCTGATGTCGCTGTACATGGCATAGAACCCGACGGTCTGCCCTCCGACGTAGATCGGAGCGGCCACCGCATCGACGTCCACGAGCGTTCCGTCCTTGCGCGTCCGTTTGGTGACGTAGTGAAGTTGCTTTCCGGCCGACGCCTCTTCCGTGATTCGTGCTGCCTCCTCCTGGAGGTCGGGCCTGTTCGCGACGAGCTCGTCCACGTCCCGGCCGAGCGCCTCGTCTCGGGAGTATCCGAGCAGGCGCTCGGCCGCCGGATTCCACGAGGTCACCGTTCCGGTCATGTCGACGGTGATGATGGCGGTTGGGCTGGTCTCGAGCAGCGACTCGTAATAGCGCTTCTGGCGTTGGATGTCGCTGATGTTGACGTAGATCGCGTATCGACCCAGGAGCTCACCGCCGACCAGGACCGGGGCGCCCAGGAGCTCCACGTCGACGAACGAACCGTCCTTCCGGGTCCGCCTCGTCGTCTTCCTGATCTCGTGGCCTTCGATGGTGCGGTCGAGCGCTTCGGCCTCCTCGCGAAGCTCGGGGTGGTTCGCGACGAGGTCGTCCACGTTTCGACCGATCGCCTCCGATGCCGTGTATCCGAACATTCGCTCGGCGCCGGGGTTCCACAGCGTCACGTTGTCATCGGGATCGATGGCGACGATCGCCGCGGGGCTCAGTTCCAGTAGGGCCTCGTAATAGCGCTTTTGGCGCTGAAGCTCGGTGATGTCGTGATAGATGAGGTGGCGAGCGACCTGTTCCCCGCCCACTTCGACCGGCGCCGCCACGATGGCGACGTCGACGATTGACCCGTCCTTCCGTGTTCGCTGTCGGACGAAGTGGCCGAGTTGGCCCTCTCGCGTGAGCGCTTTTGCTTCGGCCTGGAGCTCATCGGGTCGAGCGATCAGGTCGTCCAGATCTCGACCCATCGCCTCTTCGGATGTGTACCCGAACAAATTGTTGGCGCCTGGGTTCCATGACGTGACGACGCCCCGGTCGGTCGTGGTGATGATCGCCTCTGGACTCGCCTCGATCAGGGCCTCGTAATAGCGCTTCTGGCGTTGGAGCTCGGTGATGTCGTGGTAGATGCCAAACATTCCGACCAGCTCCCCATCAGCGAGGAGCGGAGCCCCCAGGACCTCC
>DASVPT010000150.1:0-9093 GCA_036389535.1 Actinomycetota bacterium | reverse complement strand
CGAGCGAGTGCGCGAGCTGACCGGCGGATTCGGCGCTCACTCGGTCCTGGAGTGCGTCGGAACCGAGGCGTCGACCGAGACGGCGATCAACATCACCCGGCCGGGCGGGGCCATCGGTCGCGTGGGCGTTCCTCAAGACGAGGTGATTCCCGCGTCGTACCCGGCGTTCCTCGGCAACGTCACGGTTGGTGGGGGACCGGCGCCGGTGCGGGCTTACATTGAGGAGCTGCTACCCGACATCCTCGAGGGGAGAATCGAGCCGGGAAAGGTGTTCGACCGAAACGTCGAGCTCGACGGCGTCCCGGATGGCTATCGAGCGATGGCGAACCGTGAGTCGATCAAGGTGATGGTGACGCCATAGCCACTCCGCAACACCCCCGGTTCTTTCGGTCGGGCGCCGAGTTTCGGTCATGGCTGGAGAAGAACGCCGCCGCTTCCGAGCTCTGGCTCGGTCTGTACAAGAAGGGTTCCGGGAAGAAGGGCATCACCTACTCGGAGGCGGTTGACGAGGCGTTGTGTTTCGGATGGATCGACGGTCAGTCCCGGTCCATCGATGAATCCAGGTGGATGATTCGGTTCACGCCACGCAAGAAGAAGAGCAATTGGAGCGCGGTGAATATCAAGCGCTTCGACGAGCTCCGGACGGAAGGTCGGGTCGCACCGGCAGGACTCGCGGCATTCGAGAGCCGGGACGTCACCAGGCGGAAGTACTCGTACGAGGCGCCGCCCACGCGTCTGGACCCCAAGCTGGAGAAGCGGCTGCGGGCCGACGAACGGGCCTGGGCCTATTGGGAGGCGGCGCCCCCGTCCTATCGGAAGGCCGCCATGTTCTGGGTCATGAGCGCCGTGAAAGAGGAGACCCGTGAGCGCCGCCTGAGCCGCTTGGCCGAGAGCTCGCGGAACGGCCTGCGGGTCCCGCCGCTCCGGCCCCGTGAGGGCCGAAAGAGCTAGAAACCGCGGCGAGAGGAGCTGGCGAGGTCCCTAGACTCGTGCGCGAGCCCAGGACCGAGGAGGAGGTTTCCATGAGCCCAAAAAAGGCAACGGCGCAGAAAGCCGCCAAGAGCACAGCCACCACCAAGAAGAAGACGTCGTCGGTGTTCACCGCCGAAGAACGAGCCGCGATGAAAGAGCTCGCTCGGGAGAGAAAGGCGGAGGCAAGCAAGGCGGACGGTGAGAGCGAGGTGCTCGCCAAGATCGCGGAGATGAAGGGGTCGGATCGGACCATGGCGAAGCGGATCCACGAAATCGTCACGGAGGCGGCGCCAGACCTCGCGCCGAGGACCTGGTACGGGATGCCGGCGTACGCGAAGGACGGCAAGGTGGTGTGCTACTTCCAGGACGCCGCGAAGTTCAAAGCGAGGTACGCGACGTTTGGCTTCAGCGACACGGCGAACATCGATGACGGCCCGATGTGGCCAACGTCGTTCGCGCTGAAGGATTTGACTCCTGCGGAAGAGAAACGCATCTCCCAGCTCGTGAAGAAAGCGGTGAGCTGAGGACACCTCAGAAAAGGAACCGTTCAGCAGCTCCCTGGCTCGGTTCGGCCTTCGTTCTCGGGGCGGCCGTTCTCTGGGGCACCACCGGCACAGCACAACACTTCGCTCAAGCCGGAACTAGCGCAGTATCGATCGGCGCGGCCCGAATGCTGTTCGGAGCTGCAGGTCTGCTGGTCTTCGCGCTGGCGCAGGACCGTCATGAACTCAAGCCTGCCGTTCGTCCGAAGGCAATTCTGCCCGCGCTCGGAATGGTGGCTTACCAACTCTGCTTCTTCTCCGCCGTCCGAAAGACCGGCGTGGCCGTCGGCACCGTCGTCGCCATCGGGACCGCGCCGGTGATAGCGGGTTCCCTGGCGTGGGTCTTCCTGAAGGAGCGACCGATCAAGGCGTGGTTCGTTGCCACGGCGCTGGCGCTCCTCGGCTGCATCTTCCTTCTGGTTTTCGGGAGAGACCTCAACACGAATCCCATCGGAATCGCGCTCGCTCTGGGAGCGGGCTTCAGCTACGCGACGTACGCAATCACCACCAAGAACTTCGTGTCGGAGGTGAACCCGGTGGCCGCGACCACGGTGACCTTCTCCCTGGCCGCCGCTCTGATGCTGCCGCTCCTCCTGCTTTCAGATGTCGGTTGGCTGTTCACGGTTCGCGGCCTGCTGGTAGCCCTCCACCTGGGAATCCTGGCGACGACGGTCGCGTATCTGCTCTTCAGCAAGGGCATCTCCACGACGCCGGTCGCAAGCGCAACGACGTTCTCTCTCGCCGAACCGGTAACCGCTGCCCTCCTCGCGACCATCGTCCTCGGCGAGCACCTGACAGGAAGCTCCATCGCCGGCATGCTCCTCGTGATGAGTGGCCTGATCATCCTGATTGCCAACTCACCCGCGGACGGCTCAGACTCGGACCGTGGAACCCCCTGAAGTTCGCTACGCGAAGAGCGGTGAGGTCAGCATCGCCTACGCCGTCGTCGGCGACGGGCCGTTCGACGTCGTGTTCGTCAGCGGCTGGATCCTCTCGAACCTTGGCGTTGCGTGGGAAGGTTCTGCGGCGGAGTTCTATGAGGGAATGGCGAAGTTCTGCCGCCTGATCCTGTTCGACAAGCGAGGGACGGGCATGTCGGATCGCGCCGCCGGGGTCCCCGATCTCCAAACCAGGATGGACGACATCCGCGCAGTCATGGACGCGGTCGGCTCGAATCGCGCGGCGATCATGGGATTTTCCGAAGGTGGACCGATGTCCATGCTCTTTGCTGCCACGCACCCCGAACGCACAGCCGCTCTGGTCCTTTACGGGACGTTGGCGACGTTTCACCGCGCGGACGACTACCCGTGGGCGCTCCCTTACGAGGAACTCAAGTTGATGCTGACGAAGAACGAGGATCGCCGAGGCACCGTCCCCTGGATGGACGAGGCTCTCCAGGGGCTTGCTCCGACGACGTTCCAAGACGAAGGCATCAAGCGGTGGTGGAGGCGCTGGATCCAGACCAGCGCCAGCCCGGGCGCCACCCGAGATCTATCTGTCATGAACAGCGAGATCGACGTTCGCCATACGCTCCCGGCGATCGGGGTCCCGACGTTGGTCCTTCATAGGGTCGGCGATGAAGATGTAGTGCCCGACGAGGGACGTTACCTGGCCGACCGAATCCCCGGCGCGGACTTCACTGCCCTTGACGGCGTGGATCACGGTTGGTGGGTCAATTCCGGGCAGCTCGTTGAAGAAATCGAGCCATTTCTGCGCGGGATCTGGGAGCGCGGCGAATGGAATGTCGAAGCCGAACCCGACCGCATCCTCGCAACGGTCATGTTCACCGACATCGTCGGTTCAACGCAGATGCTCGCCGAGGTTGGCGACCGCGGGTGGCGGGACCTGCTTCAGCGGCACCACGCGCTGATCCGGCGGCAGCTCACTCGCTATGCGGGCCGTGAGGTGGACACGGCAGGTGACGGCTTCTTCGCGAGTTTCGATGGGCCGGCGCGGGCGATTCGGTGTGCGTGCTCGATCCGAGACTCGATCTCGGACCTCGGCATCAAGGTCCGGGCGGGCCTGCACACCGGCGAGTGTGAGGTGATCGACGGCAAGGTCGCCGGCATCGCGGTTCATATCGGTGCCCGGGTAGCGTCTCAAGCCGAGAGCGACGAGGTCCTCGTGTCGAGCACGGTGAAAGACCTGGTGGCGGGGTCCGGAATTCAGTTCGCCGAGAAGGGAAGGGCCGAGCTCAAGGGCATCCCCGGCGAATGGAGCCTCTACGCCGTCACCGCGGTCTGACCGAGCACCTCATAGTTGGGGCAGAACCTTCTTCGCCAACGCAATCGCGGCGTCGCGCTCGGTCGTCTTGTCCTGTATCGAGCTCAAGATCATGCCGACGCTCAGGAACGTTGTGCCCTGGATCACCAGCAGGTTGTCCTGATCGGCGGAGAAGTATGCCGAGTCGCCCAGTCCGGCGACGTCGACGCCGCCCTGCGATTGCTTGCTCTGCTCGAAGACCGTTCGGACGGTCGTGGGATCGGGGCCCGTGCCGAAAGCGAACCCCACGGTTCCGTCCGACGCTGAGTAATGGCAGCTCGTCGCCTTGAGGCCTGGGTACTGGTTTGTGGACGCCGAGGTGGGTCCGGTCACGTTCTCACCGACGATCGCCGACACATCCGCCGAAGAAGCGAGGCTCGAACAGTTGCCGCCTCCCTGGGCCGGCGCACGCGTGGTCGGCGCAGCTTTCGAAGGAGTCGGGTTCCCGCCCTGGCTCGAAGGCTGATTGTTCGAGCTGGAGCATGCCGACAGTGTCGCTATGAGCACTAACGCCGCCGCAAAGCGCTTGTATCCGACCATCGATCGCCTCCTCTATTCGTGGTGAAACGTGTCACGACTCGGCCTTCAGCTCCCCGCCCTGGCCGAGGAACTCGTGGAACCGGCAGTAGAAGAAGAGCACGCCCTTCTTGGGGAACGTCACCGTCACCGTGGCCGCCTTCCCGGACGCGATGACCTCGTCGATGTTCTCCTCATCCAGCGAGAACGTGTGAGACGCGGGTGATTGGTTTCGAACGGTGAACTTCACGCGCTGGCCAGCATCACCGGTCAGAACCGTCGGCGAGAAGACCGGCTGATCCTCTCCCGCTCTGAAGATGTCGAGGTGAAAGGATGCTTTGCCGCGAACGCTGGCCTCGCCACAGATTCGAAGATACGTGAGCATAGGGCGGGTCGTTTTGACCTTGATCGTCTTCGCGTTCGCGTCGCAGAGCGTCGGCGTGGCGACCGGCGAAGGAGATTCTGAGGGAGCGCCTGACTGCAACGCCGAAGGGGACGAAACGGCTCGCGAGGGTGCCGTCTGAGTCGCCGAAGAGCCACCACACGACGCCGCAGTCCACACCACGACCAGGACTACCAGCGGGATCTGGATTCTTCTAGGCTGCATGGCCCCTTCCGGTAACTCGAAGAGAAGTGACTTAGTAGTAGTAACCAACCGCGGTGACACCGAGACTTGTGTCGTCGTCCGGCCCGAAACACCAGCTCGATCCACCTGGCGATAGGACAAGGGGCTCAGGAAAATCGAGGTGGACTGTGTCGGCGGCAGGGACATACGTCTTGATCACATGCGAGGTAACTAACGAACAAGAGGTATCGGAGTAGAGCGTCGCACCCCACCGTTCGGGCGCCGACGTGGGATTCGCAATCGTGAGACTTCCGATGGCCACCGTCGTCTTGCCCGCGGGTGGGATGAAGATCGGCCCACCGGGCACCGTCTCCACGTGCCAGGGGACGGCGTTCACCGGCATGTCGACCGTCGTCAATCGACTCTTCGTGTCGATTCGGGCTTTGCGACTCGAAGATGAGTCCATAAGCGTCACCAGCTGGCCGGACGCCTTGGCACCGATTGGGAACAAAATCACCGCTACCGCGAATGCCACGGCGATCGTGGTGATCTGACGGCCGCTGAGCCGTCGGTCCTTAGTACCGTCCTGTCTCATTTGGAAGTCTCCTTTCAAGAGGATTCACGCGGCGCGGAACTCCAGCCCGTCGAGGGATAAATAGGTCTGTCCCGCTGCGGTGCAGTCGGTCCCCTCAGAGGTCGTGCACCGATACCTCAGGACCACTGTTCCGTCGGAATTAACGTCGATCCGAGCTACTGTCAATTCCGGGTCGAATGGGGCGTCGCCACTCCCCAGAGAAGTCAGGACGACCGGCCTGGAGGGGCGAAAGGCCCCCGGCAGCACGAAGATGGTTGGATCGCCAGTGCTGGTTGATCTGGGATTCCTGACCATTCCCTTGAGGTGGACGAACCCGAATCCATCTTTCGAAAACGCGGCGGTCTCGTACGGGTCGCCAAAGTTAGCCCACGGAGCCCATGCATTGACATCCGCTTGGATGGAGCAAAACGTTGCCTCGTGCGTAGAGCAGGCATCGCCGGTTGTTGAGCCGCCCTGAACCTCCTGCCATTTAGGTTGGGCGAGATCCGAAGCCTTAACTTGGCCATTCACGATGTCGTCGGAATAGACGGTGTTCTTTCCGGACAGCGCCGCAGCCGTCCCACTCGTGAGCGCAAGGAACAGCGCGAACGCCGCCAGGACGTCGTACATCGAACGCGGCTGAAGCCGTTGGACGAAGCGTTTGAGCATGTTGTCCTCCTCAGGCAGTGCTGACCACGAAGTACGCGACCGTCACGCTTTTTGTTGATGCCTTGCTCAGGCGGATGGTGAACTGGCCAGAACCTGCCGAGGCGCTTCTAACCCATACCGCTGGATTCCCCTGAGCGGTGGCCAGGACGAAATCGTTTGTTGTGACGCCAGCCAGGAGGACGGTCTTCGATGCCTTGCCGGCGGAGACGACTGCCTTTCCCGCGGTCTGGAACACAGTTCTTCCGTCGACGCGAAGGCCGACCCCGGTTTCACCTTCCTGGCCGGAGACCGCGTGGACACCGATCAGTCCGCCGCGCCCGTACACACCGGTGTTGGAGTCGCTGGTCCCCCCAACCCCCACCACACCGCCGTCTCCATTGACGCCGAATCGGCCTCCGTGACCCACGACCCCGTCCGACCCGTTGCTATGGCCGCGGCCTACGACGCCCGCTCGCTCTTGACCAGGAGTGACGGGGCTGCCTTCCGCCTCGGCGATGATCCCGATTCCGTTGGTCGCGAAGACGTGGAGCGCCAGGCCCTCGGACGTGCGCCCGACTATCGTCGGAAGGGTCGCGCAATTCGTCCCACCGGTCTCCTCGTCGCAATAGGCGCCAAGGGTCACGTACCCACCGTTGTCCGCGCGTGCTGCCGAACCTCCGCCGAACAAGAAGCCTGCCAGCCCGACGATGACGGCGACTATCGACGACCCGATGAGCCGTTCCGCACGCCTAACGCTCACTCGACCTCCTCCAATCAAGGCTTGACGGTCGTAATTGCGGTCGCGGTGTTGTTCGCTGCGTTCGGATCCGCTGGGCTACTTGCGCTCACTGTCGCCAGGTTCGTGATCGAGCCTTTAGTGGTCGGCTTCACGACGATGGTCACGGTTGCGCCTTGGCCGGCTGCGAGAGTTCCAAGGCTGCACGTCACGATTCGCATCGCTCTGGTGCAACTTCCCTGCGATGGACTCACGGAGACGAACTTCACAGCGGCGGGCAGGTCGTCTTCGACCGTCGCCCCTGTGGCAGCGTCAGGCCCGTTGTTGCCCACAGTGATCGTGTAGGTCAACCGTTTGCCGACGTGCGCCGGGTTGGGTGAGCCACTCTTCGTGAGCGAGAGATCCGCTGCGGGAGTCTGCACGCCCAAGAAGACGATGTCGCTTAGTGGAGTGGGAACAGGGTTGCCCTGGGTGAATGCGATGGCGAAGCCACCCTCGACCGGTGCGATGCCCTGATAGTCCTTGAACCTGCTATCTCCCTTTGCTGCCCGGACGTCCTGACTGAAGGGACCGACCAGGTGATCCTCGCGCCAGGTCTGCCCACCGTCGTGCGAGTGGCGGAGCCAATAGTCTGTCTGTACAGTCACGAGCTTCTTCTCCACGGGATCCCAATGCGTTGCCGGGTCGTTGCGCTGGTCGTAGAAGGCAATGCCGACGGTTCCTTCATTGTTCACAGCGATGCTGGGACCCGCAGGGACGTTGGGGCCGTTCCCATTGAGCGTCGGGCCAAGGATGATCGGTCCTACTCGAGCGGGCTCCTGCCACGAGACGCCACCGTCGGCCGACTTCGCGAGCATGAGGCTGAAGCAGGGTAGAGATGGGTCTGGGCAACCCGAGGTCTCTGGCCTTTCCCAGGTGACGTAGATCGTGCCGCCGTCGGCGGAGGCGCCAACACCCAACGTTGGGGTGACATTGGCGTCGGCCAGAGCGACGGATATCGGGGTCGTCCAGTGAGCGCCAAAGTCGGAGGACCGCGAGGCCATGACCCACGCAGGTCCGGAAGGGGTTGCGCCTTCCCCACCGAAAGGCGGTACCTCTAGAAATACATCGACCAGCTCGCCGTTCGGGTTCGTGGCGCTCGGCTTGACGACCACGAGGCGGCCCGTACCCTGGATTCGATCTTCGCTCGAGCTCCACGGGATGACCGCAGGTTGCGACCATGTCGCACCGCCGTCTTCGGTATGAGCGATAGCCTCGTGGCTTGTGAAGCCGGACGGGCCAATTGTGATATGGGCCCAGGCGGCGTAGGCAAAGCTGGAGTGATACGGATCCGCGACCACGTTCGAGTTGTCGAGTTCCTCGGTGCAGTCCAGGAGGCATGAGTCGCTCGCGTCGTCGAGCGTCACGGGAAGACTCCATGTCTGGCCGGCGTCGAGCGAGCGGTTGACGATGATGGCAGACCCCGGCGGTTCGGAGCTGCTGACGACGGAGGACAGGTAGGCAATCCCGTCGGGTGCCGCCGCAGAGGGTGGTCCAAACGAAATCCATGGGTCAAGAGCGCTTGTGTAGGGCGCGCCACCGGTGCAGGCGAGGGTCGGCGGGACCGCGTGCCCCCAGGTGTTGCCGCCGTCGCTCGAGTAGCCGACGACGATTCCATCGTTGTTGCCCTGGATCCATGCCGTTGCCAGTTTGTCCGGGTTGGCGGAGCTCACGGCAAGAGACGGCTCGGACTCCCACCGTTGAACGTTCGTAGTCGCGCTGTTATCGCAGACAGGCCAGTTGACGACGCCTGTCCCTCCCGGGCCAGCCGTGGCTCCGTCCGGCGAAACCACCGTCGGGCCCGAAACGGTCATGGCCTTATCTGCCTGTGACGGGCTGACCTGGAACGCGACCAGCGCCGAGATCGCGAAAGCGGCGGATACAGCCGCGCTGATTCGCTTCGTTCCTGATCTCCGAACCCCCATTGCTTTCTCCCTTCGAATGCGCGCTGATAGGGCGAACGCTAGGGAGTGGGCGCCTCGTCCACATCAGGGGAGTCCCTACTTACTAATCAGGGCTAGCCCTTATTGACGTGACCACGACTCGGGCGCACCATCTACGCACCGTGACGCGCTCAACTGTGCTGGTCGTTGACGATTTCGCCGATTTTCGTCACGCGGCGAGGCGGCTCCTCGAGGCCGAGGGGTTCAGCGTGGTGGGGGAGGCCGGCGACGGTGAATCGGCGCTGCGCGCTGCTCGAGAGCTCTCTCCAGACATCGTTCTTCTCGACATTCAGCTG
>DASVPT010000149.1:0-4022 GCA_036389535.1 Actinomycetota bacterium | reverse complement strand
ATCGCGCGCTGCTCTTTGAGCAGCGCCATGACCTCTTCTCGAACCCGAAGGCGACGCTCGGGTGCGGAGAGTCCGTCCAGGCCCTCCTCGCTCAGAAGGCGGGCGCGTATCGTCTCGCGGACGATGTCGGCGGTCGGGGATGCGCCCACCTCAACGCCTCCCAAGCGCCGACGCCGGGACCAGCGTCTTTGAGAGCATTCGGATATCCCTTCCGGCGCCACGCGCTCGCGACCCGAGCAATTGGCCTCGCTCTTGCGCCTTGCGAACCCGGGGGTCGAACGAGATCACGGAAGCTGGCGTGAACCCCAACGCCCGTTCGACGTCGCGGGGACGAATCGTGGCTCGGCCGTTCCGGTTGATCACGATGCGGCACCGATCCTGGGCTTCTTCCAGACCGAACGCCGAGAGCGCCCTCCGAGCTCCGTGGAGGGAAAACGGATCGAGGGTCACCACCAGGACCAACTCATCGCAAATCGCGACCGCCCCGCGTCGCCCCGCGTCGTATGTCCTTGGTACATGGGCGACCACGACGTCGAAGTCACATGCCAGAAGGGCGATGCTCGCCGCATACAGACCGCCCGGAACATCGGCGGGCAAACCCTCATTAGGAGGAGCGAGCAGCGCCGAGAAGCCGCGTGGGTGGTGATATAAGGCGTCGTCGAGATGGTCCGGCGAGAGTTCGTTTGCCACAGGAACGAGATCTCGGATGGACCGCGGACTTTCTTCGAGTTCGACACCAAGCGCCACGGTCAGGCCGGCGAACCCGGACTCCAGATCGACGACCACGGTCCTGAGTTCGGCATCCGCGAAGACCGCCGCCAGTTGTGCGGCAACGAAGGTCGCCCCGACGCCGCCTCGACTCCCATGAACAGCAATGACACGTCCTCGAGCTGGCGCGAGGTGCTCCGCGGCGGGGGCCCGAGCGATCGCATCAGTCAGCTCCTCACGTTCTTCGGGCCACGCGAACACTCCCTCCGCTCCGGCCGCGATCGCGTCACGGAGGATTGGAACAGTCAGCTCCTCCGAGAGGACGAGCGGCATAGGTAGTCGCCCGCGCGCCGCGGGGTGACGCAGCTCACGCGTGAACGTTGGGCACAGAACGGTTGCATCAGGCGTGAGATCCCGCGACAGCGCGAGTAAGCGGTGGGGTTCGGTCAGCGCACCCGCGACGTTGATTCGCGGATCGCGATCAAGAAAGTCGAGCACCTCTTGATGCAACGCGAGATCGCGAACCCCAATAACGACTTCCGCTGGGCGCGTCGTTCGTCGATGGCCGATAGAAGCGACCGTCGGAGCGATGACTGCGTCGCTAGTTCGAGGATCCCCCTGCTTCTGCTCCATCTTCTCTCCCGATGGACGTTCCGAACACGTCAGCATTCGGGGAAGAAGTTCCTCGAGCGCGCGGAACCCGGGCAGCTCGAATCAAGGGAAGGCGGTCGTGCGCGAGGGGCGGGAAGGAAGGGAAGGTCTCGAGCGACGCTAGGTGCTCCTAGCGTTCGCTGAGCTGTTACGCGAGAAGGCTAACGGACACGCTTCCCAGGAACAATCGCCCAAGCGGGGGATTCTCTTCTCCCCCACTCGTGGGGATGGAAGCGAATCAGTCGACCGGTTCGATTCCCAGCCGGTCGATGCGCTGGCGATGCCGGTCCAGCAGTCCGAGGATGAACCGCTTGCCGCCTTCCTCTCCACCCAGCAGCATGCGCAGCCCCTCTGCTTCGCCAAGGGCCCGCGCGGTTTGCGTGAACGCCTCACCGATCACGCGCTGGGTGTAGCGGCGGATGCGTTCGCTGGCGTTCGGATCCTCCTGCATGGCGCGCGTCAGCTCATCGAGCGCGAAGGTCTCCTGCCCCTCCCGATCGCCGAGCGCCCGCCTGACGATCTCGGCAGACACGGGATCCAGGAGCGGAACCAGGATGTCGGCGAAGTCGGAGACCAACGCGTCCCCGACGTAATGGAAGGTCTGAGCTTCGACCCAGTCCTGGGGTTCGGTCCGGGTGAAGAAGGCGTCGAAGAAGGACGTGAACCTCTCGGTGAGCTGCTCCTCGGTGAGCTCGCGAAGCCGTGCCTCCACCAGTCCCCAGTTCTTCCGCTCGCGATCCGCGACGTGCTGTTGTTCGGTCCGGCTGCGCCCGTCCGGAGCGAGCTTCACCGCCTTCATGGCCCTCTCCGAAGCGCGGCGCTCGCCGTAGGCCAGGGCGGCCAGGACCTCGGCAACCACCTTCGAGGGAGGTCCGGCAGAATCCTGTGTGGTGTCCTGGTTGCTCAAGGTCCTCCGATTCACAGGATTCTAGGCGCCGCCTCGATGCATTTGCGCAGGTCAAGTCGTGTCACTGCCGGTCTTTACCATTCGGGACATGGCAAGCGTGGTCTCTCTGGAAGCGTGGCGGCGGTCCCGCGGCGCCGAGCCGAGGAATGCCGGCCTGAATGCCGAGACCGGGCCATCGCTCACGGTCGGCGATGACGAAGGTGTGGACCGGCTGGAACGCGCAGCCGATCGCCTCCACGATCTGGTGTCGGGCGCTTTGAAAGGCGGACGCCCGCTCGATCCCCAGTTCGAGACCGAACTCCTGGCCTTGATCGGCGAGGTCACCGTGGGGCTCGTCGACGAGGCCGCTGAACGAGCCGAGCGGCTCACCAACCGGCTCGAGTCGCCAAGAGTTCGCCAAAACTAGATGAGAGGGCCAAAGGGCATTCGGCCCGAGCCCCTAGGGCGAGCGTTGCCAGCCTAATGACCTATTGCCGTGCTCCGACGCCCCGCGTACGGTGACACCGAGGAAGGGTTTGGAGAGGGGTTCCCCGCCCCCAGGAAGGCGAGGATGTCCGGCGGTAGCAGCAAGAACGGGCGAGACGCGACGCGTGAATTCACGGTGTCTGCCCTCTATGGCTGGGGTGCCCACGGACCGGGCCGAGTCTCCGACCGGCCGCTCTTCATCTTCAACACCTGCGTGAACCGGGGCCGCCGGGTCGTCGTGAGCTCCCGCTCCGTCACCAGCTCGAGTTCCAAGCGCCGCGGCTTGGCCGACTGCTAGGCAGCCTCAGGACCGGCCGGCCGCCCCGTGCCGGCCCGCCGCGAATCGACGCAGCAGCACCCACCCAAGCGCACCCGCTACCACCACAGAACCGACCGCAGCCGTCACGGCAGCCGAAGGCGCGCTCACCTTTGGAAGGTGCGGCCGCAGTCGAACCGGCCGGCGGAAGTCCCTGATCTTCCACCCGCGCTGCTCGGCCTCCCGGCGCAAGTCACGATCGGGGTTGACGGCTACCGGAACCCCGACCGACTCGAGCATCGGCAGATCCGTGATCGAGTCCGAGTAGGCGTACGAACCGGACAGATCGATCAGCTGCTCTTCCGCTACCTTCCGGATAGCGTCGGCCTTTCCTTCCCCGTAGCAGTAGAACTCCATCTCGCCCGTGTACTTTCCATCGACGATCCGTGTCCTGGTTGCGATGACGTCAACGTCGCCCAGCCGCTCAACCAGGGGACGAACGACTTCCTCTGGAGAGGAGGAAACGATGAAGACTCTGCGACCCAGCGCCCGGTGCAGTTCGATCAGGTCCAGTGCCTCCGCGTAGAAGTAGGGGTCGATGTACTCGAGGAGCGCTTCGCGAACGACGCCTTCCACCTTCGACTGCTCCCACCCCTTTGTGAGCGCCAGCAGGCTCTCTTTGACCCGGTCCATCTTCTTCTCGTCCGCTCCGAGCAGGAGGTAGACGAGCTGCGCGTACGCGCCTTTCAGGAGCTGCCCCCGAGTAACCAGCCCGGCGCGATACATCGGCCGCGTGAGCGCCAGAGAACTGGACTTCGACACGACCGTTTTGTCGAGATCGAAGAACGCTGCTTCCATTGCCCATCAATGGTAGGCCGACTCGGTGACACTGAACTCTCGTTACCCGACCCCAGACCGGCGGAGGAGGGATCGAATGGACATTTGCTTGATGATCGAGGGACAGGAGAACGTGACGTGGGGCCAGTGGGTTGCCCTGGCGCGAGCGTGTGACGAGCACGGGTTCGACGCCCTGTT
>DASVPT010000148.1:0-3312 GCA_036389535.1 Actinomycetota bacterium | reverse complement strand
GCGAGACGCTTTCGGTCCAGGCGCTCGAAGACCGCTGGCATCGAGGGATCGACCTGGCGCTCGCCTCCGCCGGAACATCGCTCTCTCGGGAGATCGTCCCGCCCGCCGCGAAGGCGGGAACGGTCATCGTCGACAACTCTTCAGCGTTTCGAATGCACCCCGACGCGCCGCTGGTGATCCCGGAGATCAACGCCCACGCGCTCGCCGATCACAAGGGGATCATCGCCAACCCCAACTGCACGGCTATCACGGCGCTCATGCCGCTCGGCCCTCTCCACGCGGCGTTCGGGCTACGCTCGCTCATCACGTCGTCGTATCAGTCGGCGTCTGGCGCCGGGATGAAGGGCGTCCGAGAGCTGGCGGAGCAGATCGAGAAGCTCCACGGGCAGGAAGAGGACCTCGGCTACCCCGAGCGCGAATCGCTTCCCGTCGGCGACGTGTTTCCCGACACCCTCGCGTTCAACGTCATTCCGGTGGTCGAGGAGTTCGACCTGCAGGGCAGCGGCTTCACCACCGAGGAGCTCAAGATGGGAGACGAATGCCGGAAGATCCTCGAGCTCCCGGAGCTTCCGGTGTCGGCCACGGCGGTCCGCGTTCCGGTCGCCGTCGGCCACGCGGTGTCGGCGTACGCGGCCTTCGAACGCTCCGTGACGCCCGACGATGCCCGCCGGGTCCTCCGCGTCGCACCGGGCGTTGAGGTGGTCGACGACCCGAAGCGGGGCATCTTTCCCACGCCGCTCGACGGCGCGGGCATCGACGACGTGCTGGTCGGCCGGATTCGTCAAACCGCCGGCGACTCTCATGCGCTGATGTATTTCTCGGTGGGCGACAACCTTCGCAAGGGCGCCGCGTTGAACGCGGTCCAGATCGCCGAGCTGCTCGTACAGGGGGCCTCCCCGGAAGAATCCCGGTAAGGACGCGGTCCCATGCCCCGGCTCCGCGTCATCATGTCCACCGAGGACCTGCGTCCCGGCCTCGAACAGATCCGCCGCGAGTTCGGCATCTCGGAGCAGTTCCCTTCGGAGATCGAGGCCGAAGCGACCGCGGCTGCCAACCGGGACGGCGCGGCTGGCCACCGCGAAGAGAGGGCGGATCACCGCGAACTCCCTTTGATCACCATCGATCCCAAGGGGAGCAAGGACCTCGATCAGGCGTTCTTCGCCGAACGAAAGAACGGTGGCTACCGCGTTCGGTACGCGATCGCCGATGTCGCCGCGTTCGTCGATCCGGGCGGCCCGCTCGACCAGGAGTGTTGGCGCCGCCGCGAGACCGTGTACATGCCCGACCGTAAGTCGCTGCTGCTCCCACCGGTGCTTTCCGAGGACCGAGCCAGTCTTCTACCCGGATCAGACCGCGTCGCGCTCCTGTGGACTATCGATCTGGACGAGCGCGGAGCCGTCGAACAGGCCCGTCTCGAACGTGCAGTGGTGCGGAGCCGCACGGCCCACAGCTATGTCGACGCTCAGTCGGCGATCGACGAAGGGCACGCCGAGGAACCCTTCCCCCTGCTTCGAGAGATCGGCCTCCTTCTCCAGGACCGCGAGCGCGAACGAGGCGGCGTGAGCCTGAACCTCCCAACCCGGGAGGTGGCGAAGGTGGCGCAGGGGTACGAGATGCGATACCGGCGCGCCCTCCCCATCGAAGAATGGAATGCCCAGATCTCGCTCCTCACCGGGCACTGCGCCGCCACCATCATGCTGAACGCTGGTGTGGGCATCCTTCGAACGCTGCCTCCGGTTCGCGACCGTCAGCTGGCGACCCTGGAGCGAGCGGCGAGGGGATTGGACATCGACTGGCCCGAGGGCGCGACTCTGGGCGACGTCGTTCGACGGGAATATGGCTCCACGCCGGAGAGCACCGCGTTTCTGACCCAGGCCACGCACTCCCTCCGCGGCGCCGGGTACACGGTGATCGGGACGGCCGACGACGAATCCATGGTTCACGGCGCGCTGCGAATGATGTACGCGCACGTGACGGCGCCGCTCCGGCGGCTCGTCGACCGCTACGCCAACGAGGTGGTGCTGTCGCTCCAGGCCGGGAAGAAGCTGCCCGGCTGGGCGATCGAGGCCCTCCCGCGGCTGCCCCAAGCCATGGCCGAGGCGGACGGGAGGTCGGACGCCGTCGAGGGTGCCGTCCTCAATCTCGCGGAGAGCCTGGTGCTATCGGGGCACGTCGGCGCGACGTTCCGCGCCGTCGTGGTCGACGTCGAAGAGGACAAAGCGAAGATCGTCCTCCGGGACCCGCCGGTCATCGCCAACATCGAGGCCGATGGGGTGGAGCTCGGCGCTACCGTCGAGGTTCGTCTGGTTGACGCCGATCCGTCAAAGCGAAGTGTCACGTTCGAACTCCCGTAAAAGCGATTGCTTTACTTCTCGTTTGACGCAAGATATATTGCGTCATATGAGAACGTACGCTCCGCCTCTCCTGCCCATCTTCCGATCTCGGCTACAAGGCGAGCTTCTCGCAACGGTTCTCCTCAATCCAGATCGGCATGAATCGCTGACGGGTCTCGCTCGCCGCCTCCGCGCTGACGTTGCGACGATCCAGCGAGAGGTGAACCGCTTGGAGCGAGCCGGAATCCTCCGGACGGAAACCGTGGGCCGCACGCGGCTTGTTCACGGAAATCAGGGGTCTCCGCTGTATCGGCCGCTTGCCGAGCTCGTCCTCAAATCCTTCGGACCCCTGCAGATCGTCGCCGAGGAGTTCGACCAGATTCTGAAGATCGACGAGATCTACGTGTTCGGCTCTTGGGCGGCTCGATATCTGGGAGAGCAGGGCCGCAATCCTGGAGACGTCGACGTCCTCGTGATTGGGTCTCCGGATCGAGACGCGGTCTACGAGGCCGCTCTACGGGCGGAGCGTCGTCTGGGTGTCGACGTGAATCCGACGATTCGATCAAGTGATGCTTGGCGCGGTTCTCGGGACGGCTTCATTCGCCAAGTCAAGTCTTCTCCGTTGGTTCGCGTCGACCGGGATCAGTAGGCATGTCAGTGAAGTGGATGGAGGGAAGGGACGCAATTGAGGCACTGTTAGAGAGAGGCGAGCTTCAGCGAGTCCACCCGGACCTGTCAGGGGCCGAGCGGCTGATCTCCGCCGCCCGCCGGCACTTGGAGTCGGCGCAGACGATCCGGACCACAGATGCAGAAGGCGCCTTCGCGGCTCTCTATGACGCCGCGCGGAAGGCTTGCGCAGCGCTCCTCGAGGCTCAAGGGTTACGGCCTACGAGCAGAGGTGGTCATATCGCCGTCCGCGAGGCCGTCGTGGCTCAGTTTGGATCGTTGACCGGTGGAGATGTGGTTCGTCGGTTCGACA
>DASVPT010000147.1:0-6139 GCA_036389535.1 Actinomycetota bacterium | reverse complement strand
ACGGTGGGGTCGAACTGCCGCCCGGCGGCGAGTTTGAGGCGGCGAATCGCCTCGGTCTGTGAAAGTGCGTTTCGGTACGGCCGGTCCGTGGTCATCGCGTGGAACGCGTCGCACACGAAGATGATCCTCGCCTCGAGCGGGATGGCGTCGCCCGCCAGACCGTCGGGATACCCCTTTCCGTCCCACCGCTCATGGCAGCCCCGAACGATGGGGAGGAGCGGCTGAAGAAAGGGGACGGGTGACAGAATCTGCTCGCCGATCTCGGGGTGGCGATTGATATGCCGGCGCTCAGCCGCCGTCAGCGAGCCGTCCTTGCGGATGATCTCGCTGGGCACGCCGATCTTGCCGATGTCGTGAAACAGTGATGCAAGCTCGAGGCGCTTCAGGCTCTCGCCATCGAGCCCCATGTCGGCCCCCACCGTCACCGTCATCTCCGCGAGCGCCCGAGCGTGCGACCCCGTGTATTCGTCCTGCGCGTCTAGCGCGTTGGCCAGAGCCGCAACCGTCGAGACGTAGGTCTCCTCGAGCTCGACGAACCGCGCGGCATTCCCGAGCGCGAGCGACGTGATGCCCGCGATCCCCCGCGCGAGCTGCAGCTCCTTCTGGGCGAAGTGCGTCGAATCGTCCGATGCCACCACGACCAGCGCCCCGAGACCGTCCGAGGGCCACCGGAGCGGAGCGACCAGAACGTCTCCTACCGAGTCGACGAGGCGATATTCCTGCGGAAAAGTCTCCGCGACCGCGCTCGGGATGACGAACGGCTCGTCGGCTGAAGTCACGAATGGTTCGGCGACGTCCCAGGGCACCTCGTGGGTGCCGCGTTTCGATCCGGCGGGTCCGTCGAAGCCCTCGTGCCCGAGGAGCCGGAACACCCGGCGGTTTCGGTCGTACAGCCAGATACCGACGTCCGCGCAGCCCAGGAGTTCGGGGACGCTCTTCAGCGCCTCGCTCATCACCAGTTGAGTGTCCGTGACCCTCGTCAGGCGCTCTGAAAGGCCGAGGAGCGCGGTGGCAACCTTCGTCGCCTCGCGCTCGCGTTCGAGCAGCCGCGCGTTTTCCAGCGCCACCGCAGCCGTGGACGCGAGGCCTTGCAGGAGCCGCATGTCCTCGGAGTCGAACTGATCAAGACCGAGCTTCGCTAAGACGATCGTGCCGATGATCTGATCGCCGATCGTGAGGGGGACACCGAGGATGGACTCGTCGACCTCGGCGCGCCGAGGGATCTCTTTGGCAAAGGGGTCCTCGCGGGCGTTCGGTGCGTAGTACGGCTCGCCGGTCTCCGCGACGTGGCCGGTCACTCCCTGCCCGACGTGAATGACGAGGGCCGGGAAGCTCTCCTTCTGGTACTCGAGGAGCTCACCGCGGAAACCGACGGGCGTGAGGGTCTTTCCGTCCGGTTCCAGCAGATGTACACGGCAGTTTTGATAGTCGATGAGAGACCGAACCTCGGCCGTGATGACCTCGCCGATCTTGTTCACATCATTCAGTCGGTTGAGCTTGGTGCTGAGGCTCTGAAGCATTCGAAGCTGAGCGACGGCGCGAGGTTCGCCCCGGGCTGCGAGCTCAGCGAGCCGGCCATCCATCCCGGTGCCGCTCCCGTACCGCTTTGACGGCTTCCCGCGGCCGAGCTTGGCGGGCCTGTTGGAAGCTCCGTTCTCGAGCGTGAGGGAACGGGGGACATACACCTGAACGCGGTCCTTGCCCCGGTCCTTGGCGTCGAGGAGGGCGAAGTCCGAGCAGGTGATGAGCTCGCGGGCGCTCGACGCGTGGAGCGGACCTTCAGCGACGCCGAGGCTCACGGTGATCCGGCCGACCGGGGGCAGCGCGACCTTGGCGATGCCCTCACGAAGCCGCTCGGCCAGCGCCAGTGCCTCGATGACCGAGCTCCCCGGCAGGATGATCCCGAACTCTTCCCCGCCGATTCGGCAGATGACGTCTTCTGCGCGGCAGGTCTCGCGGGAGACGGCGGCGACGCTCTGGAGCACGCGGTCGCCCATCTGATGCCCGTAGCTGTCGTTGACCCGCTTGAAGTCGTCGATGTCGTACATGACCAGACCGACGCTGTTTCCGCGGCGGTGTGCCCGGCCCAGCTCTTCGGCGAGACGCTCCTGGAAGAAGCGGTGATTGTGGAGGCCCGTCAGGTGATCGGTGACCACCTCAGTTTCGAGTGTGGCGCGCACCTGCGCGTCGTCGATGGCGAGCGCCGCGAGGTCACCGAACAACACTGCGAGCTTGAGCTCCTTGAGACTGAACGGACGGTCACCTTCGCGGCTGAGCGACAGAACGCCCTTCAGGTCGGAGTGCGCCAGCAGCGGGAGGGCAAGAACGGATTCACCCCGGGACTCTTTGTCACCGCCGTCGTTCGATGACCCCGAAGGCGGCTCACCCGGATTGGAGAGCTGCGGCTCGCGCGTCTCGGCCGCCCTCCCGATCAGGCCTTCCCCGAACGGAACGACTTCGGTGGCGGAGAGGCCGTGAATCGCCGCGTCGCCAAGAGCCGGTCGAAGACTGCGGATGGGCGACTCGGCCAGGTAGAGCGTGAGACGGTCGTGGGGCACGAGCTCGGATAGCGCCTCGGCCACCGCTTCGATGACTCGATCGGGCGATCCCTCCGAAACCAGGAGATGCGTGATGTCGGAGAGCGTGGAGTCCGAAGATGGCGAGACCGGCCGTCTCGCGGCAACCGGCGAAGTGGCGGTTTGCGCCGAACTGATGTCGGGTTCTGCTCTGATCCGTGCCTCCCCTATTCGGGTGCGCCGAGATGCGGCGGAAATGCCCAGTGGTGACTAGATAGAGATCGGTATTTCCGGGGCTGCGGTTGAGATGATTCCACCGGCGCCGGTGTAATCGGGCGCCGGTATGCTGGCCGGGTGGACTACGTGACCTTCCTCGAACGTCCGACTCTGGACCATCCTCCATTGATCTGTGCGTTCAAAGGTTGGAACGATGGTGGGGAGGCAGCTTCCATTGCTGCGCAGTACCTGAAGGAGCGGTGGGAAGCGAAGAAGTTCGCGGAGCTGGATCCCGAAGAGTTCTTCGACTTCCAGGTCACGCGTCCGACCGTTCATCTGGACGAGGGCGTGAGCCGAGTGATCGACTGGCCGCTGGGAGAGTTCAGCGCCGCGTCGCCAGGCGGCCACGACGTCGCTCTGTTCACCGCGGGAGAACCCAACGTTCGTTGGAAGACGTTCACGAATTCCATCATCGACGCGGCCAAACAGGTCGGATCCGACCTGCTCGTGACCCTGGGTGCCTTTCTGACGGACGTGCCGCACAGCCGGCCCGTCCCGGTCGTGGGTTCGGCCGCGGACGAGGAGACGGCGCGACGTCTCGGGCTGACCCGGTCGCAATACGAAGGACCGACCGGCATCGTCGGCGTCCTCCACGACTTCTCCATTCGCGCCGGCCTGCCGTCGATCAGTCTGTGGGCGGCGGTCCCGCATTACCTCCCCGCCGCGCCCAATCCGAAGGCGGCGCTGGCTCTGGTCGAGCGGGCATCCGCGCTTCTGAGCATTCCCGTCGACACCGAAGGACTGCGGCGAGCCACCTCGACGTGGGAGGAAGGCGTCCTTCGGTTGGTCAGCGAGAGCGACGAGCTGGGCGAGTACGTCGGGCGCCTGGAAGCCGCCGCCGACGCGAACGTACAAGAGACGAAGATGTCAGAAGAGCCTCTGCCCTCCGGTGACGTCATCGCCGCCGAGCTCGAGCGGTTCCTGCGAGAGCACGGTGGGAGCGCGGGCGGACCTTGAAACCGGAAACTTCTTTCCGGAGCCGCCACATCGAATACCTTCGGCCCCATCCCGGTCCGACGCCTCCCAAAGAGCTGCCCTTCGGCGTCAAGGGAAAGAGCGGCGCGCTTCGAGCCGCGATCTTCGGGGTGAACGACGGCCTCGTTTCGAACCTCTCACTGATCATGGGGTTCACGGGCGCCGCGGTTTCGAATCGCGTCGTTCTCTTGGCCGGCGTGGCCGGCCTGCTGGCCGGGGCCTTCTCGATGGCCGCGGGTGAGTACATCTCCATGCAGAACCAGCGCGAGCTCTTCGAGCGGCTCTTGCACCTGGAGGCCCACGAGCTGGCCACCGAACCCGAAGAAGAGCACCGCGAGCTTCAGGAGATCTACGAGAAGAAAGGGTTTCCCCCGAACCTCGCCAAGGAGGTCACCGAGGTCGTCATGAAGGACCCCGTGATGGCGCTGGAGACCCATGCCCGGGAGGAGCTCGGCCTCGATCCCGAGGAGCTCGGTTCGCCGGCCGGCGCGGCGGGGTCGTCGTTCATCACGTTCGCCGTGGGGGCAGCGGTTCCGCTGGTGCCCTTCATCCTCACCTCGGGAACCACGGCGGCGCTGATCTCGATCGCCGCCAGCGGCGTGGCGCTGGTCGTGGTCGGCGCCGGACTTTCGCTGCTCACCGGAAAGAGTCCGTGGCTCTCGGCGGTCCGGCAGCTTTTCGTAGGAGGAGTGGCTGCCGGGGTCACCTTTGGCGTCGGCCGCGCCCTGCACGTCGGCGGCGGAAGCCTCGGCGTCTAAACGGCGTCGAGAGCAGCCCGGGACACTCGGGCCACCCGGCGTCCGTGCGCCCGCAGCGACTTGAGGTCCCCGGTTGCCTGCGCCGCGAGGAGCTCGCCGAAGGAGTACGGCTTTCCGGGGATGGCGGCGTCCTCGTTGGGCGGTTCGACAATCTGGATGAACACGCCGGTGTCGGGGCCGCCCTTGTGAAGCTGGCCGGTGGAATGCAGGAACCGCGGACCGAACCCGACCGTCGTGGCGACCTTCAGTTGATCGCGAAGCTTCATTCGGACGTCGTGGAGCTCGCGCTCGGTCTCCGGCGACCTGGCGAGATAGGCCTGGATGGACACGTAGTCGCCCGGCCGAACCTGATCGAGGAGTGGCGGGAGATCGTCGAAGCCGGGGTCGTCCTCTTTCCCTGATTCCAGGACCTCCTTCGTTGCGTCCTTCGCCTCCTGGACATTCGGCTGGTCGAACGGATTGATGCCGAGGATGTGGCCGGCCACCGCGGTGGCGAACTCCCAATAGAAGAAAAGGGCGCCGAGCTCGAGCCGGTCCCGGACGTGAAATCCCGCCACAGCCTGGCCCGTTTCGAGCAGCTCATCCACGCCGCTTGCCTCCGGCGTGTTCGCGTCGCGGAGCGTGACGAAGACCCTGTCGTCGCCGTAGACGCCCGGCGGACCGACGTCCTCCCCTTCGATGGGGACGATCCCCTTCCCTCCCTTGCCGGTGGACTCGGCCAGGAGCTGCTCGACCCAATAGCCGAAGCTTCGAATCTCGTCGGAGAGAACCAGCGTCAGCTTGTCTCGTCCGGCCAGAGCGGTCAGCCCCATGATGCTGCCCAGCGCCGCGCCGGTGTTGCCCCTCCTGGCCGGCACTCGGCACACTCGCGCGAATTCGGCCGCCCGGTCGAGCAGACCTTCCAGGTCAACGCCGATGAGCGCTCCCGGGACCAGGCCGAAGTACGACAGCGCGGAGTACCGTCCGCCGATGTCCGCCGGGTTCAGGAACGTCCGCCGGAAGCCATGCTCCGCTGCCAATTCCTCGAGCGGCGTGCCGGGATCCGTGATGGCGATGAACTGCGAACCGTTCCGGACCTTGTCCCAGAAATAAGCGAAGTGCGAGTTCGTCTCGGTCGTGGTGCCGGACTTCGAGGAAATGATGAAGAGCGTCTTCGAAAGATCGAGCGATCGTTCGACGGCCAGGATCTGATCCGGATGCGTCGTATCCAGGACGATCAGGTCGAGCATCCCGTCGGCCACCCCGAACGTCTTGCGAAGGACTTCGGGCGCCAGGCTCGAGCCACCCATGCCGGCGAGCACCGCCGTCGTGAGCCCATCCGAAGCGCAGCTCTCCGCGAAGGTCCGCAGGTCCTCGACGTGTTGGCGCATCGACTCGTGGACGGTGAGCCAACCGAGCCGGTCGGTGATCTCGGTCGGATCCTCTCCCCACACCGTGTGATCCTTCTCCCAGATCCGCCGAACGATGTCCTGTTCGTCGAGCCGCTCGGCGCCCTCGTCCATGAGGCGCTCCACATCCATGTGGTCCACCTATTCCTCCATGGAGGTCAATTCCTCCAGCGAGCCCCTCAGCCCCTCGTAGCGGCGACCACCGAGCCGTCGCTTCGCCCGCGCC
>DASVPT010000146.1:0-3995 GCA_036389535.1 Actinomycetota bacterium | reverse complement strand
CCGCGTCGCCGTGACGATGTGGGTGCTGCTCATTGTGCCGCTCCTGCTGTTCAACCTGAGCATGATCCTGGTGTCCGCGCCAAGGATCTTCGCGACGGCGTGGGATTCGTTCTTCGTACACTTGCGCCAGACCCGGGCGGCTTTCGGCGCAGGAAAGACGGCCTCAGGAGTGCTCGGCGCAATTCAAATGGGCGCCTTGGTGCTCCCGGCGCTCGGCGTCACGTACACGTTCACGCGCCTGGGGACCCGCGTGTTCAAGCGCGCATGGACGTGGTCTTCTGGCAGCGCCGTGCGGCGTGGCGTGGCCATCCTGGCTGTCGGCGCGGTCGTTGGAGCCCTCGCCTTTGTGTGGTGGCCGAACGGCGACTACCGGCCCATTCAACCCGGAGAGCGGTGGACCGCCACCGAGCTCTTGCGGGCAGTGAAGAACGTGTCGACCGGGCAGCCAGGCCTGACCCTGCAGAACCAGGCCAAGACGGTCGTGCCGGCTCCACGCACGAACGTGTCTCAGCCCTCACCGGGTTCGTCGCCGGTCCCTGCTCCGTCTGCATCGTCGACGACCGGCGGGTCGACCGGAACTTCACCGACGCCCGTGCCGTCGTCCAGCCCGGCAGCAAGTCCGTCGCCCAGCGCCAGTCCCAGCCCGAGCCCATAGATGAGATCGAGGAGTGACGACATGACAGGCCGACCACGTTTCCGCAGGAACGCAAGGCGCATGGTGTTGGCCGGGCTGCTGGCGATGGCGCTCGGTGTCGCTTCGGCTGCTCCGGCTGGGGCGGCCGACAACATCGCGGTCTCCATCAACACAAAGGACGGCTATTCGGTCTGGAGCTTCGCGTTCAAGGTCACCCGGGTGATGAACGACGTGGTCGACGAGAGCAACGCGGCGGCGGCCGCCTCGAGCTGCACCGATTGCCAGAACATCGCGGTGGCACTTCAGGTGGTCCTGATCATGGGAGATGCCAGCGTCATCACTCCGACCAATCTCGCCCTGGCCCTCAACGTCGACTGCACGTCGTGCGAGACGCTCGCCTCCGCGTACCAATGGATCTTCACCACCGGGGGGGTGGTCCGGTTTACCGCCGAGGGCAATCAGCGAATCGCCGAGATTCGACGCGCCTTTCTCGAGCTCTTGAAAAACGCCGAGAACCTCACGCTCGAGGAGATCCAAGCGCAGATCGAGGAGCTCACGGCTCAGCTCGCGGACGTGCTCCAGACGGAGCTCGTGCCGGCGGGTCCGAGCGCGGCGCCGACGCCGCCGGCCCCTCCCGCCACGACCACACCGGCTCCTCCTCCGTCCTCGCCAACGACGTCGGGGTCGAGCCCGAGCCCGTCCCCTTCGCCCAGCGAATCGGTCAGCCCGAGCCCGTCCCCGTGATGAGCCGCACCAGGTGGCTGGGCGCGGCCCTCGTCCTGTGCCTGGCCGCGTGCTCGAAGTCGCCGGCGACGGATGCGCTCGCGGAGGCGGCGTCGAAGCTCGACGAAGTGAAGAGCGGCGACCTGACGTTGCGGCTCAGCGCCACTTCCCAGGGCGTAAGCGAGGCGACGGTCGGATTCGCCCTTCAGGGCCGGTTCGCCCTGCCGCGTCCGGGCGGCCTTCCGGTGGCCGAAATGACGTACACCCGAATCCAGGGAACGGAGCAGACCCAGGCGAGGTTCATCTCCACGGGCAGCAAGGCCTTCGTGGAGCTCGACGGAACGCTCTACCAGCTGGGGCCCGCGCAAACCGCGGCGCTGGGGGCACCGGCGTCGGCTTCCGGGGGCAATCCGCTCGCGAAGCTCGGGCTCGACGACTGGGTGGTGAACCCCCGGCTCTCCAATGGAGGGGCGATCCAGGGGGACGCGGTGGACCGCGTCAGCGGCCGCCTCGCCGTCGCGAATGCCGTCAACGATCTGCTCGAGCTGGCGAAAGCGCTCGGGTCGCAGGCCGCTGCGCTTCCCCAAATCACCGGCCAGGCGGCGACGCGGCTCGAGCGTGCGGTGCGTTCGTCCACGTTCGAGGCGCTCATCGACCGGGCCAGCCACCATCTCCGGCGCGTCGTCATGACCGTCGATTTCACGGCCGCGGCGCCGCCGTCCCTGCGTCCGGCGCTCCAAACCCTGGCCGGCGTGAAGGTGACATTCGAGTTGGACCTGAATCGTGTGAACCAGCCGGTGCAGGTCGCCGAGCCGCAGGGCGCCGTTCCGTACCCGCAGAAGGGCGGTTCCTAGCGCCGAAGGCGTGAGACCATAACCCGTCATGCCGGGTATCGATCTTCATGCGCATTCCGTCCAGTCCGACGGCACGCTCACCCCCAGAGAGCTCATCGCGCTGGCCGCCGACCGCGCGCTGGACGCGGTGGCACTCACCGATCACGACACCATGAATGGGTTGCCAGATGCGTTCGAAGCCGGGAGCGAGCTGGGCGTCGAGGTGGTCCCGGGGATCGAGCTCTCGACGGTGAACGAAGGCCAGGGGGTGCACATCCTCTGCTACTACCCGGACCCCGGGGACGCCGCTTTGGAGACCGAGCTGGCCCGTCTCCGCGCCGACCGCGCCCAGCGCGGCGAGCGGATGGTGGCCAAGCTGCAAGAGCTCGGGTATCCCATCACGTTCGAGCAGGTCCGAGCGATCGCACAGGGTGGAAACATCGTCCGGCCGCATGTGGCGCAAGCCTTGGTCGAGGCTGGCGTCGTGCCGACGATCAAAGAGGCGTTCTCCGACGAGCTCATCGGCTCGCGCGGAAAAGCGTACGTGGAGAAGGAGGCGCTCGCGCCGCCCGCCGCGATCGACCTCATCCACCGCGCCGGCGGCGTGGCGGTACTTGCTCACCCGGGGACCTCGCGAGAGGTTTCGCCGGTCTCGGACGCGCTGATCGCCGAGCTCGTCGGCGCCGGGCTCGACGGCATCGAGGCGGCGCATCCGGATCACCCGCCGGAGATCGAGGCCCAGTACATCGATCTCGCGGAGCGTCTCGGCGCCTTCTGGACCGGATCATCGGATTGCCACGGAGCGATCTACGACCCCATGCGGCTGGGCATGCGAACCACGCCGCCGGAGCAGTTCGAGCGGCTCAAGGCGAGCCGCCGTCAGGTTCGAGCATGAGAAACTCACTGGCATGAGCTCCGATGAACAGCGCGCCATCGAACGACTCAAAGAGGGCGAGAAGCTGATTCGAAGGGCCGAGAAGGCGCTCACGGAGATCAAGGTGGCGCAAGGCCTGGCCGACGAGCACGCGTCGGTTCTCGCGGCACTTCGGATTTACATCAAGGGCGATCCGGGGAAGTCGCTCGAGGAGCTGTTGACGGCCGCGGGCGACCTCAGGTCGAAGCCGAGCCTCGACGACGTGCTTGGCGAACGCGGCGCCCAGCCGAAAGAGAGCCGATCCTTCGACGACGTGCTCTCCCAGAAGCCGAAGAAGCGCAGCCTGGACGACCTTCTGTCGCCCGATCCCAAGCCGGAATAGGTCGTCCGCTCAGGCGAACCGCTCGGGCTCGAACGATGCGGCGAAGAACGGCGGCTCTGTCCCGTTCACGATCGACGAGACCAGTTGGGCGGTTCCGCCTCCCAGGATCACGCCGAGCGAGCCGTGGCCGGTCGCGACCACCAGGCCATCCCGGACTCGGCCGATGAGCGGCCTTCCATCCGGTGTCATTGGGCGGATGCCCCACCACGAACCGAGCACCGCGGCGCTGGAAAGCGTCGGCACGATGTCGATCGCCCCCGCCAGGAGCCGGCGGGGAACCGAGTCGTCGGATGGTTCGGGCGTGAACGCCACCTGTCGAGAGCCGCCGATCAACATGGTGCCGTCGGCGTTCGGCTGAAGCATTGTCCCGATCAGTCCTTTCGGTGTGGTGTCGCCGGCGAGGTCCCCGGCGGTGAGGGGAGGGGCTGGATCAGCGTCGGGCGGGGCATGCCAACCGGCTCGCGCGACCAGCCGTCCGATGGGGAGGCGTTCAGGGGCCACGCTGACGATCCATCCGCGAGCCCCCGTCATCGGAAGCGACACGCCGAC
>DASVPT010000145.1:0-21980 GCA_036389535.1 Actinomycetota bacterium | reverse complement strand
TACGCGGCAGGCGGATCGGCGAAACCGAGTCCAGCCAGGAGCTCCTCGGTGGCCAGCCGGTCGGCACCGGGCGGCGGTGAGGGATCGGCGAAGGCCTCGAGGAGCGGTCGATAGAACAGCCGCTCGTGCAGGCCCCGTACGGTCTCGGTGTGTGTTCGGAACTGCGTCAGCAGTTCATCCGCGCTCCTGAGGCCCAGGGATCGCGCCAGCGGCCCGAGTGCCGTTGGGTCCGCCGGCAGTTCATGCGTTTGCGTGTCACGAACCATCTGCAAGCGATGCTCCAGCCGCCGCAAGAACCGGTAGGAGCCGGCGAGCGTGTTGGCGTCCTCGTGCGAGACGAAGCCCTCGTCCGCCAGAGCCTCCAAGGCGGCAAGCGTGCTGGGCTCCCGGAGCCGGTCATATCGGCGACCGTGAACCAATTGCAGGAGCTGCACCGCGAACTCGACGTCGCGAATCCCCCCGTAGCCCCGCTTGAGCTCGACCGATTCCTTCCCCCGCGCCCGGACCAGCTCTTCGATTCGCACCTTGGAGGTCCTGACGTCCTCGATGGCCGACGCGGGCAGGACGGCCGGATAGATGAATGGAACCACGGCTGCAACGAAGGCCTCACCGAGTCGCGTGTCGCCGGCGACCGGCCTCGCTTTCACCAGGGCCTGGCGTTCCCACGTTGCGGCGTGCTTCTCGTAGTACTCGCGCATCGACTCGAACGATCGGGACACCGGCCCGGCTCGCCCCTCCGGCCTGAGATCGGCATCCACGCGAACGGCCACACCGTCCGCGGTCGCCTCGGACAGAAGCACCATCAGACGCGCGCCGGCCCGCGATCCTGCCTCCTGCGACATCGAAGCGCCGTCATGAACGAAGAGGACATCGACGTCGGATGCGTAGTTGAGCTCGCGGCCCCCGAGCTTTCCCATGCCGATGATCGCCAGCGCGGCCGCTCCCTCGATGTGCTCCAGAGCGATCCGAAGACATGCCTCACCGATCCACGTGAGCTCTGCCATGACTTCGTCGACGGGCGCACCGAAGAGGTCTCTCGCGGCGATCCTGTAGGCCGCTCGGCGGCGGAACCGTCGCAGCCCTGCCGGCGGACCGAGATGCCCGACGTCGTGCCGCCCCTCAGCCAAAAAGTCGTTGGCGGAGCGGGGCCGGAGATCGGCCAGGCTCTCCAGCTCCTCCGGGTTCGCGCTGAAGAAATCCGAGGCGGCGGTGGAGAAACCAAGGAGCCGCGCGGCGGCCGAGGTGATCTCGGGACGGGCCAGAAGGTCGCGAGCGACAGCTCGCTCCCCCACGCGCGATACCGCGATTCGCGCCAGCTCCGGGTTCGGCGCCTCTGCGAAGGCACGGCCCAGCAGCTCGGGCGTCATCACCACGGAATGCTATCCGGAGGTTCGCGCGGGCTTTTCAGTTCGCCGAACGAAGGCGCCGGTCAGGCAGCTTCGTCGGCGGTCTCACCCATAACGGTCGGTTCCTGGCGCTCGCGCTCGTTCGCCCGCATTTGCTTCGCCAGCCGAAGGGGCGGCTCGCCCCCTCGCGTCCAGCGTCTCTCCCCCCAACCAGACGCAAGCAAGGTCGATACGAAAAACATCTGTAACGCGAGAGCCGCTCCCAACCCGAGGAGCAGCTCATTCATGGGCACGTTGTACCCAGAAGCTGGATTTATAAAGCCGTTTCCAGTTCGGTCAGATGATTTCTTGCCGACTCGATGAGCTCCGGGACCACTTTCTTGAGCTTCTCGAGCTCCTCACCCAGGGATCGGTACGTCGAGAAGTCCGGATCCGTTGTCTTGGAAACCACGTGGAGCCGGTACCGGCTGAATGCGTCCCGCACGTCTTCGAACATCTGGAGAACATGGCTGGCGTCGGACTCCAGCATGAGCGTCACGAGCTCGCGATCCAAGTCCTTCATGGTGTCGTTCAACTCTGAGTCGAGTCCCCGCTGATACTCGGGACGGCCGCCCAGCCACGCGTACACCCCGGCCAGTTTTTCGAGCGAGAGCGCCGTGGTCAGAAGCTGGGAGTACGCGTCGCGCAGTCGCTCGTGTTTGGCGTCGCGAAGCTTTCGCCGGTCGTCGAGCTTGTCCGATTTCCCCTGGCGGAGCTGGCCGATGTACGCAACGCCCAGCGCCGCGGCGAGCAGAAACAGCGCCGAAAGAACCACCGTCGATGTCATGGCGACATAGGGTACCCGAACGCCGCGCATTCGACGCAACAGGCACCCGCGTTCATCCACTCGGGCGCAACCGCGAGAGCCGCCGCAGGAATTAACACTCCAGTAACTCTCCGCGAACCCGCCGCATCTACGCTTGTCGCGGGCAAAGGAGGGGTGGTTGTCTTCATCCAGAGAAGCGGAATTCGTGCTTCGGACCGTCGAAGAGCGCGGCATCAAATTCATTCGACTGTGGTTCACCGACGTCCTCGGGTTCCTCAAATCCTTCGCCATCACCCCTCAGGAGCTGGAGGGCGCGTTCGCCGAAGGCATGGGATTCGACGGATCGTCGATCGAGGGGTTCGCCCGGATTCAGGAATCCGACATGGTGGCCGTCCCGGATCCCTCGACCTTCCAGATCATCCCGTGGAAATCGGAGACGCAGGTCGCCCGGATGTTTTGCGACATCTACCATCCGGACGGCACGCCGTTCGACGGCGACCCTCGGTTCGTCCTGAAGCGCCAGCTCCAGCGTGCGGCCGACCTCGGGTTCACGTTCTACGTCGGGCCGGAGCTCGAGTACTTCTACTTCCGGGCGTCCGACAACACGGAGTTCCTGGACCGCGGAAGCTACTTCGACCTCACCCCGCTCGACGTGGCCACTGACTACCGCAAACGGACCGTCGAGTACCTCGAGGCCATGGGGATCCCCGTGGAGTACGTGCACCACGAGGTCGCCCCCTCGCAGCATGAGATCGACCTTCGCTACGCCGACGCGCTCACCATGGCCGACAACGTGATGACCTATCGGCTGACCGTGAAGGAAGCCGCGCAGGAGTTCGGCGTGTACGCCACGTTCATGCCGAAGCCGGTCATGGGAGTGAACGGAAGCGGCATGCACACGCACCAGTCGCTGTTCGAGGGCGATCGCAACGCGTTCTTCGATCCGACGGACGAGCACCACCTCTCGAAGACCGGGAAGGCCTATATCGCCGGCGTCCTGAAGCACGCCAGAGAGATCACGCTGGTGACGAACCAGTGGGTGAACTCATACAAGCGGCTGGTTCCGGGCTATGAGGCGCCCGTCTATATCTGTTGGGCCCGCCGCAATCGCAGCGCCCTGGTCCGCGTTCCGATGTACAAACCCGGAAAGGAACAGGCCACGCGGATCGAGTTTCGCTCCCCCGACCCGGCGTGCAACCCGTATCTCGCCTTCGCGGCCATGCTCGCCGCGGGACTGGCAGGGATCGAGAACGAATACGAGATCCCACCGGAGGCGTCCAACAACATCTACGAGATGAGCGAAGAGGAACGGCGCGCCGCCGGGATCGAGTCGCTGCCCGTGGATCTGTACGAAGCCATCGGCGCGGCCGAGGGATCAGACGTTGTCCGAGAAGCGCTCGGCGACCACGTCACGGAGTTCCTGGTGCGAAACAAGCGTGAAGAGTGGGACGCGTACAAGTCCTACGTCACGCCCTACGAGCTCGAGCGATATCTGCCCTTGCTGTAGCGCCCAGAGTCCGTGGGTCCCTTAGCGCGGCCGCCGCCGAGGGAAGTCGTTCAGGAGACCATCGGCCTCGACCTGGAAGAGCGTCTCGGGCTGCTCCAACCCGGGCAGGCGGCGAGCACCGATCCGTCGGAGCCGAACGCCGGCCGGTGGGTGTCCCTCCAGGGCACGTTCGGTCTCTCCTGACACCAGAATCTGCCCGCCGCTGGCCGCGAGGCAGATTCGCGCCGCGGTGTGGACGGACAACCCGATGTAGCCGGTCTCGGTCAGCGTCGGTTCGCCGCTGTGGATGCCAGTGCGCACCCGGACCTCCACGCTGTCGGGCCACGACCGTTTGGCCAAGGCCCGCTGCAAGGAGACCGAGGCCTCGATGGCGGCGGCCGGGCGTTCGAAGGCCGCGAAGAACTCGTCGGCTCGAGCGTCGACCTCACACCCTCCGGCCCGGACCACCGCCTGGCGGACGATGCGCCTCACGTCGCTCAGCAGACCGGCGTACCCGTCCCCGAGCTGGCGGACCAGGGCCGTTGAGCTCTCCATGTCGGTGAACAGGAAGGTCACGAACCCGGTCGGGAGCGACGCCGCGTCCGTCGACCCGGCGTAGATCCGCTCTCTATGGAGTTGCGCCGAGATGAACCCCACCGGGACGATCCCGAACTTCTTCGCCGCGTTCAGGAGCCGCTTGCGCGCTCGTTCGCGGGAGTCGTCGTCCTCGAAGGCGACCCGTTCGAACCGCGCCAGGGCGTTTCGGACATGCGCCTCGTCGTGGATGGGGAGACGCCGGCGCCCGTCGGAATCGACGTAGGCGAAGGCGCTGTCGGGGAGCCTCGCTCGATCGCTCGCCGTGAGCCGCGCCATGACGGAAGAGGATATCGAAGCGGTCTGACGCGACGGGTTACCCTTGCCCCGTGGTCCGGATCGCGCTCGGCCAGATCAACACGACGGTCGGCGACCTGGACGGCAACGTGGCGAAGATGGCCGAATGGGCCGCCCGAGCCACGGCGGCCGGCGCCGATCTCATCTGCTTTCCCGAGCTCGCCGTCACGGGGTACCCGCCCGAAGATCTGGTGCTTCGAGACGCCTTCGTGCGCGACAACATCCAGGCGCTGGACCGCCTCGCCGCCCAGACCGCGGATGACTGTCCCGTCCTTACCGGCTTCGTCGATCGGAGCGACCGCGGCCTGCACAACGCCGCCGCCCTCCTGGCGGCCGGGAAGGTCGCGGCGCGCTATTCGAAGATCAAGCTCCCCAACTACGGCGTCTTCGACGAGCAGCGCTATTTCGTCCCGGGGGACGTGGGCTGTTCGATTCGGCTGGCCTCCTCGGCACTCGGCATCTCCGTCTGTGAGGACGCCTGGAGCGGCGGCCCCCCGTTCGAGCAATACGCAGGCGAGAAGGTTCAGGTCATCCCGAACATCAACGCGTCGCCCTACCACCGCCACAAGATCTCCGAACGGCTGGAAGTGTGCCGGGCGCGAGCCGCCGAGACCGGCGCCTGGATCGTGTACGTGAACGCGGTCGGCGGCCAGGACGAGCTGGTCTTCGACGGCGGAAGCATGGTGGTTTCACCCGAAGGCGAGCTTGTCTGGCACGCGGCGATGTTCGAAGAGGATCTGCTCGTCGTCGACATCGACGTGCCTTCGGCGGCGGGATCCGCGCCGCTCACGGATCGTGGCCTCCGGACCGCGTCCGAGAAGAAGACACCGCTGGCGAACACGGAGCGCGCGGCGTGGCCCGAAGGCCCGGCGGAGGTGTACGGGGCGCTGACGCTCGGTCTCCACGACTACGTTCGAAAGAACGGCTTCGAGGAAGTGGTGATCGGGATGTCAGGAGGCATCGACTCATCCCTGACCGCTGTCCTCGCCACGGACGCCCTCGGCGCGGCCGGCGTTCGAGGCGTCGCCATGCCGTCGCCGTATTCGTCGGCCGAAAGCCTGAGCGATGCGGAGGAGGTCGCGCGGCGGCTCGGCATTCGCCTCGACGAGGTTCGGATTGACGACGTCTTCAAGGCGTACCTCTCCGCCTTGGAGGAGGTGTTCGCCGGGACGGAGGAGAACGTCGCCGAGGAGAACCTCCAGGCGCGGGTCCGCGGCAACATCCTCATGGCGCTTTCGAACAAGTTCGGATCGCTCGTTCTGGCCACCGGAAACAAGAGTGAGATGGCCACGGGGTACTCGACGCTCTATGGGGACATGGCGGGCGGCTTCGCACCGATCAAGGACGTGCCCAAGACGCTGGTCTACGAGCTGGCGCGGTGGCGAAATGCGCAATCGGATCTCCCGCCGATTCCACACCGCGTGATGACGAAGGCTCCAACCGCCGAGCTGCGGACCGGCCAGAAAGACAGCGACAGCCTGCCGGAGTACGAGGTTCTGGACCCCATCTTGGAGGCGTACATCGAGCACGAGCGGTCTCCGGAGGACATGGTCGCCGCCGGACTGGATGCCGACCTCGTCCACAGAGTGGTCGGCCTGGTCGATCGAGCGGAGTACAAGCGGCGCCAGGCGCCACCCGGAGTGAAGATCACACCGAAAGCATTCGGGCGCGACCGCCGCTTCCCCATCACGAACGCATACGGCCGCCGGCAGCCCCGGGAGACCAAGGGGCCGGCGTCGACCAGAGCCGAGGGATCTTTCGGCCCAAACGGGTAAATACCTCGGAACGAAAAGCGGGTTCCCAGTCACAGGAGGAGACAGAAATGGTCTACGACCCCAACCAGCCGGCCCAGCCGGTGCAGCCAGTCCAACCGGTGCAGCCGGTGCAACCCGTCCAGCCGGTCGCTCCCGCCCCCCACGTCCACGAGCAGCCGGCCTACGTGGAGCCGGCCGCCCCCGCGTCCAGCGCGTGGACCGGCTATGCGGCGATCAAGTACGTGGCCATCGTGGTGATCGTGCTGGCCGTCATCATCGCGTTGGTCTGGCTGGTCGGACGAATCTTCTAGCAGAGGTTCCAGTTCCGGCCGGCTCGCCGGTCACGAGGAGCGCCTATCGCTCCACCGCGTCGGGATCCGGGGCGTCATCGATTTCGCCGGCGGCCCGCATCCCGGACTCGAGCGCTCCCTGGATCCACGCGTGGTAGAGGGAGCAGTGCTCGCCGGCGAAGAAGATCCGTCCTTCCGGTTCCACGATGGCCGCTTGGAGCGCCGTCTGCTGGTCGGGCGCGAAGAGGGCGAAGGCGCCGCGAGCCCATCGATCGCCGTACCAGGCATGCGACGCCCCGACCTCATACTCGTCGCGAATCTGCGGATGAATCCGTGACACATCATCCAGCGCTTCCTCGAGCCGCGTTTCGTCATCCATCGCGCCCCACTGGAGAGCATCCTGTCCCCAGGTGTAGCTGGCGAGCAGGATGCCGCGCTCCGTCTCGGGATCCGGGTTCGGATAGTTGATCCGCCGGATGGGAAGGTCGGTCACGCTCGCTCCACCGTAGATCCCGTCTTCGTTCTCCCAGAACCGGCGCCTGACCTGAAATAGGACCTTCGTGGAGGCGTGATAGTTCAACTCTCGAATGGCTCGTTGCTTCGGCCGTGAGAACGGCGTCATGACCTCGATCGTTCGAAGGACCGGGAAGGGGACCGCACAGATCGCGTAGTCGCCGGTCACCGAGAACCGCCCGGATTCCGTCTTGTAGTGGGCCGTAACCGAATGGTCGTCCTGATCGATGGCGTGGACCTCGGCGCCGAGACGAACTTCCCCTTGGAGCTCCCGGTAGAAGGCGTTGGGCAAACGGTCCATCCCGCCCACAATCTCCTGCATGTCCGTGTAGGCCTTGCCGAGGTCCTCGCGAAGCACCTCCAAGACGGCGTTGTGCAGATCGGACTCGAGAAAGCTCATGACGGCGAAATACTCGATGGCCTGCTCGGAGAAGCCCTTCGTCTTGAGGAACTCGTAGAGCGAGTACTGGTCGTACCGCCGTGCGATCTCGTCCCACGCGGCGTCCCCGTCGCGCTCCAGCAGGTCCCGGATGTCGCTGATGGCGTCCTGCCAGAGATCGTCGGCTGTCCGGCCTCGCTCGTGTTCGGCGAGATCGAACGGCAGCTCTTCCGGATGCGCGGTTGCCTCCTCCATGGTCATGCGCTTCCCACCCACGTGGACGAGGCCCTTCGGGTTTCCGGTGATGAACGTCCGCATCTCGAGTCCGAACCGCTGGCAGTACTCCAGGGTGAGATCGTGGGTTCGCGGGATGCGCATGGCGCCAGCCTCCGCATACAGGCCGGGGGCGAAGTTCCGAAGGGTGTAAACGCGCCCGCCGACGCGGTTCTGCGCCTCGAGGATGGTGGGCTCGTGTCCTCGCTGCTTCAGCTCGTAGCCCGCCACCAAACCGGCCAGCCCGGCGCCGACGATGACGACCCGCTTCGGTTGCCCGCCGTTTCTCCTCGCAGCCGCCAACATCCCTCCTCGGTCGGGAGCGAGGGATTCTATCCCTGCACGGAAGAGCCGAGTCGATTTGGGAGAATGAACGTCGAACGAAGGGCCGTTAGCTCAGGTGGTAGAGCAGGGGGCTTTTAACCCTCGTGTCGCGGGTTCGAATCCTGCACGGCCCACCAGTCAGGCAAGCCGCCAATCACCCTCCCCCGATTTGCCGACTTTGCTTGAGTTCGGGTCTGCCGATACCTAACCTATGTCAGCCATGCCCTCCCGCGCCCGTCCCGCACGCCTCGCGCTCGCCCTCGCCCTGTTGTTCGTGGCCTTGGGGCTGTCGTCTCTGAATAGAGCCTCGGCGGCCAGTCGCTACACGATTCTGAGCGCCAAAAGGATCGCTCCGGGCCTCTATTACCAGGCCATCAAGGACTCGCAGGGGCCGCGTCGAATTTTCGTCTTGAGAGTGAACGCGCCACGTGACGTCACCATCGACACGGCGCTGGCCCAAAACGAGCTCGGACACGTGGAGAAGACCACCAGCATGGCCTCGCGTCACGGCGCGATCGCGGCGGTCAACGGCGACTTCGGGTCCTGGTCCGGCCGCCCCTCGTACGGATACGCCGAGGACGGCGATCTCAAGATCCTTCCCGTCCTCGGAGGGCCTCGGGACTTCGCCGTCAAGAAGGACGAGACCCAGTCGTTCGCCGGCGCCACGACGTTCTCGATCAGGATGGTGGAGGTCGACTCCAGCGAGCGCTGGGGCATCAAGAAGTGGAATTACTCGACGCCGGCGAGCGGAGAGATGGCAGGCTACAACGAGGCGGCCGGCACCTTTGCCGCGCCGCCGAACAACGCCTGTTACGCCAAGCTGACGCCCACGTCGGCGCTGGCGTGGTCGGGGACGGGACTCGGCATGGAGTTCAGCGTTGGTCAGGCGGGATGCCAGTCGACTCCGCCCTCGATCGGCCAGGGTGTGGTCCTCGCGGCCAAACCGAACACGTCCCAGGGCGATGAGTTGAAGACCCTGACCGATGGCGAGACCATTCGCCTCCTGTGGTCGTTCAAGTGGCCCGGTGTGATGGACGTCATGGGCGGAGTGCCGAGCCTCCTTCAGGGAGGGTCGGTCGTCGCGACCAATTGCTCGGCTGACCTTTGCAACCGACATCCCCGCACCGGGGTCGGCATCCGTTCGGACGGGCGCGTGCTGCTGGTTGTGGTGGACGGACGACAGAAGGGTTGGTCGATCGGATACACGCTGGTCGAGTTCGCGCAGCTCTTCAAATGGCTGGGCGCCGTTGACGCCATCAACCTGGATGGCGGGGGGTCCAGCACCATGGTGGTGGAAGGCGCCATCAAGAACCGGCCATCAGACGGCACGGAACGATCGATCGTGAACAGCATCCTGGTTCTTCCCGGCCCGGACTCAGGCGAGCCCACGCCTACCTCCGGATTCCAGCCGGCGGTCGCAGCGCAATCCTCGCCCTCGACCCTGGAAGCGACCGAGTCGCCGGCCGAGGAGCAAGCATCGATCCTGGCGGCCGCGCGCGACCCCGGTTCCACGGGTGGCATGGTGGACGCACTGGTAAGAGGAGCGCTGGGTCCTGCGCCGTCGAGGCTCCCGCCGGAGTTTGCCGAAGTCCTCAGGCAGTACCGCGGGCACTAGCGCGCACGAACGCATCACCGCTGGCCGGAGGGAATGGGGCCGCTTGTATACTCCCCTGGTTGCCCCGTCCAGGTCGGGGGCGAGAGGCAAGCCCCCATCGTCTAGTGGCCCAGGATACCGGCCTTTCAAGCCGGAGACACGGATTCGAACTCCGTTGGGGGCACGGAACTGCATAAGGTCCCGTGGTGTAGCCCGGTCCAACACGCCGCCCTGTCAAGGCGGAGATCGCCGGTTCGAATCCGGTCGGGACCGCGAGCCTCTTTTCGTCGTTCGGACGCGAGGCGAGGTAGCTCAGTTGGCAGAGCACGCGGCTGAAAACCGCGGTGTCGGCAGTTCGATTCTGCCCCTCGCCACCACCTTGCCCTAGTTGAGCGACTCCCGGCTCATGGCGTCTGCCCATCGGTTCGACACCATCTGATAGAGCTCCGCGGCGCGGGGCAGGCCGCCGGTGGAGCCGAGCGCCTGAATGGATTCCTGGATTTCTCGGCCGCTGTGGTCGTCATCCAGCTCATCCCACGAGAACAGCGACGACACCGAGGCGTAGTCGAGCTCGACGACCGAGCGCTGATCGAAGTGCGACAGCCACTCGGCGAGCTCGGTCACCAGCTGCGCGATGGGCGCAAGCTCGGACCGTCTGATGGTCTGTATGGCGACGTCGGCGCGTTTTCTCGCCTTGGCGATCGGCGTCCAGTAGTAGAGCCGGTAGCCCCCGTCCTGTTCCACCAGCCGGCGCTCGTCCTCGTCGACGAGGATGAACCACCGAACCGGCACGTGCCACGGACTCTGAAGCATGGACGGCGCAGCCGCGGAGGGCTCGCGCCGCTTGAGCTTGGCGAGCTCCCGCGCGGCTCTTCGAATCTCGGTCTCGGGGAGCAACGTGCCGACCATCTCTGCAGGTCCCGAGTCCCGAAGCGAGAGGATCCCCGCAAGGATCCGCAGGCGCGTCCGCCAGGGGCAGACGTAGTACTCGCCTCCCACCAGCCGAATATCGGCGTGCTCCCCTTCAGCCGGCGCAAGGAGGCCGACCCGCTGGTCCCGGCGCGAGGACTCGTGCCGATAGACCGGACGATGAGGAGGCGGCGGTCCGCCGTCGATGATGTAACGCTCCCAGTGATCTCGCTCTTCTGCGGGGAACGTCTCGAGCGGACGGAACACCCTGAGGTATGCGCAGGGGATCACTCCGCGATTATAGGTTCGGGTGCTCGCCGAGAGGACTCGACGGGAACGCTCAGCCCTGTTGCGGTCCTAGAAGTTGCTGCACGACCGGGATTTCGTCATTGCCTTTTCGATCGCTGCCTCATTGGTCCTTCGAAGCCGATCGCCATCGACCGTCACCCGCGCTCGGGCCTCACGAAAAGCTCCGCGGACCGAGTACCTTTCGGTGCATTCCCCCACATGGAACGTGTACCTATCCGATTGCTCGGAGGCAGGCGACCTCGCCGTCCACCGTCCCGCGACGGTGACCACCCGGCTCGGGTCCGGATCGCAGAACGCGTCTTCGAAGACAATCTGACACCTGTGGAGCTCAATCTCGGTCGGGCCGAGCGTCGCCAGCGAAAGGTCTTTGGACACGGTCAGCGTTCCCCTCCTCGCCGTGGCGCATCCGCTCTCTTCTTCTGGGAACTCGCCCGTTTCCGGCAGGAACCCAAAAGGCGAGATCGAAAAGCAAACCCGCGTCCCGTGGAGCCGTTCATCCGCCGACTTCTGGTTTCCTTGGAACGCGTAGAGGCTTGTCTGAGAACACGCTTCGGACGAGGTGCAGTGCTCCCATAGTGCCCACACCGAGACGCCGTGGCTCATGGATGAGTCACCAGCCGGAGCGGCGACCGAACGGAGCGGCGACGCAAGAACTGAGACAGCGATAGAGCCGATCAACAGCAGGCCCCGAGCGCGTGTCACAGCTTCGTCACGAGACCTCGGCTAGCCATAGATGAACTCGCAGGTCGAGCGGTACCGCTCCATTCCCTTCCCGAGCCCGGCGTAATCCAGATGGCGCCGCCGGAACACGATGTCGTTCACGACGCCTCTGGCGGTCGCCTCTCGTGCAGTCCCCTTGCCGCTGTCGGTCTCTTTACACGAGCCGTCGGTGAAGGAATAGCGCCAGGAGTCCGAATACGTGGACCCAAACCCGGTCCACGACGCCGATGCGGTGAGCATCCTGGTGTCGTTCGGATCACAGACCTCTTCGTCGGTCTTGTAGTCGTAGGTGCAGACGTGGGCCCCCACCGAAGTGGAGTCAAGCGTGGCGCTTGAGAGGTCCTTCGTCACGCTTAGCGTCCCGCGCGGTGCCTGGGAGCACCCGGTGACGTACGACTCACCCGAAGAGAAGCCGGAGGCGAACACGCAGACCCTGGTTCCGTTGAACGGACCCTCGGCCCCCTTCTGCGTGCCCTGGAATGCGTACAGACTGACGTACCAACATCCAGAGTTGTTGCACTTGCTCCAATCCGCGTACGCGGATACGCCGCGACTGGAATAGGAGTAAAGCGGTTCAGCCGCCATGGCCTGAGACAGCAAGGACGCGATCACGGCAAGGACGGAAACGACGAGAACGAGGGCGCGGCCTGCGCGCATCTTTCCCCCTCTCCTGCGGGCCCCGCCTGATCCGCGGGGCGCCTTTATCTCTCTGGCGTGACCAGCCTGTCAAGCTAATCGTTAAAAATCGGCGCCTCCGACACGGGTCGCCAAAAGCGCTGGTCGGAAAGGGCTTTGGGGGTTGTCGGCGGGGGGCGGCGACCGAGTGCCCCATGCTATATTCGCCGACGCCACAGCCCGAGCGGAGACTCTCCCACTGACGCGAGACCCCACCACCAAGTCGGGATCAAGGATCTGAGAGTTGCCGGTCTTTCACGAGCTTGACGGCCAATACGAGCAGGTCGTGTTCTTCCACGACCCACCGACCGGGCTTCGTGCCATTGTGGCGATCCACTCCACGACGCTTGGACCCGCTCTCGGCGGGACCCGCTTCTATCCCTTCTCTTCCGAAGACGAGGCGCTTCACGATGTCCTTCGACTCTCCCGTGGCATGACGTACAAGGCCGCCGCGGCCGGATTGGACCTCGGCGGCGGGAAGGCCGTCATCCTGGGCGACCCGAAGCGGATCAAGAACGAAGAGCTCCTCCGGGCGTACGGACGGTTCATCGACACGCTGGGTGGCCGCTACATCACCGCAGAGGACATCGGGACCGATCGCGACGACATGGATCTCATCCGGCGCGAGACGCGCTATGTGACCGGAGTGGCGCCTGAGCTCGGCGGTTCTGGCGACCCCTCACCCGTGACGGCGTATGGCGTCTTCCTGGGCCTCAAGGCCTGCGTTGAAGAGGCGTTTCAGGAGCACACCCTGGAAGGGCGCCGGGTCGCCGTGCAGGGCGTTGGGAAAGTCGGCTATCACTTGGTGAAGCACCTTGTCGAAGCGGGCGCCAGTGTCGTTGTCTCCGACGTCGACGTCGACGCCGTTGCCCGGGTGGTTCGAGACTTCGGCGTCGAGACCGCCGAGCCCGAGAAGATCCACGCCCAGGAATGCGACATCTTCGCCCCGTGCGCCATGGGCGCGGTGATCCGCGACGACACAATCCCCGACCTGAAGTGCCGGGTGGTCGCCGGCTCAGCGAACAATCAGCTCGAGCGGCCCGAGCACGGAGAAGCGCTAGCGTCGGCCGGAATCCTGTACGCCCCCGACTACGTGATCAACGCCGGTGGCCTCATCAACGTGGCCGACGAGCTCCAGGGCTACAACGAGGCCCGAGCCAAGGCGCGCGTGCAATCGATCTACCGGACCCTTCGCGAGATCTTCCATATGGCCCGAGACCGCCACATCAGCACCGCGGCGGCGGCCGACCGTTTCGCCGAGGAGCGAATCGGCAAGGTCGGGCGTATTCGTCTCTACTGGGTTCCGGGCGGTCGCGGCTGGGCGAAGATCTGGGCCAAGGCGTGAGCTCGGCCGCGTGAGCACTCCCCTCACCAGCGCAATTCGCGGGGACGACGGAGGACCCGTTCGGGTCATTCCTTCGGAGCACGAATCGGAACCAGATCTCTCCGGCCTCGGGCTGAAGGAGGAACAGCTCCGCGAGCTCTACCGTCTGATGATCCTGACCCGTCGTGCCGATCTCGAAGCGACGGCGCTCCAGCGACAGGGAGAGCTGGCGGTCTATCCGCCGCTCATCGGCCAGGAGGCCGCACAGGTGGGCAGCGCCTTCGCGCTCCAGGAGTCTGACTGGATCTTCCCCTCGTATCGCGAGCTCGGGGCGGCTGTCGTTCGCGGGGTCGACCTCGTCGAATACCTCCACTTCTACCGAGCAACTTGGCACGGAGGGACGTACGACGCGACGGCGCATCACTTCGGGTACGTGAGCGTCCCGGTCGGCTCTCAGATCCTTCACGCGGTGGGCTTCGCCATGGGGACGAAGAAGGACGGCCTGCCGACCACATCGCTGGTCTACTTCGGGGACGGCGCGACCTCGGAGGGCGACTTCCACGAGGGATGCAACTTTGCCGCGGTTTTCAAGGCGCCGGTCATCTTCTTCTGCCAGAACAACCAGTGGGCGATCTCCGTCCCGCTTTCGGCCCAGACGACCACCCCCATCTGGAAGAAGGCAGAAGCCTACGGATTCCCTGGTGTTCAGGTGGACGGAAACGACGTCCTGGCCGTCTATCAGGTGACCCGCGACGCCGCCACCAGAGCGCGCGAGGAGGGGATCCCGACGCTCATCGAGGCGGTCACGTACCGCATCGGGCCGCATTCGACTGCTGACGACGCCTCGAAGTACCGGCCGAACGAAGAGGTCGATCAGTGGAAAGCGCTGGACCCGCTGGAGCGCTACCGGCGATGGCTGGAGTCCTCCGGCGTCGCCGACGATTCATTCGTTCAGAGCGTGGATGAAGAAGCGAGGGCGTTCGCGGCACGAATTCGGGCCGGCGTCATCGGCTCCGAGCCGCGACCGGTCGAGGAGCTGTTCAAGTGGGTGTTCGAAGAAGTGCCGCCCCACTTGGCGCGTCAGCGAGACGAGGTCATGGAACTCGAACGGCGCGAGGGACCCGCCGGTGCCTGAGGTAACGATGGTCCGCGCGCTCAACGAAGCGCTCCGCCACTCGCTCAACGACGACGACCGAGCGCTCATCCTGGGTGAGGACGTCGGGAGGCTGGGCGGTGTCTTTCGGGTGACCGACGGCCTCCAGGCGGAGTTCGGCACAGAGCGCGTCTTCGACACGCCGCTCGCCGAATCCGCGATCGCTGGCGTGTCGCTCGGCCTCGCACTGGCGGGCTGGCACCCGGTCGCCGAGATGCAGTTCGACGGGTTCTCCTATCCCGCGCTCGACCAGGTGATCAGCCACATCGCCAAGTACCGCTACCGCTCGCGTGGACGACAGACCGTGCCGGTGGTCATCAGGATTCCATTCGCCGGCGGTATCGGCGCGGCGGAGCATCACTCTGAGAGCCCCGAGGCCTACTACGCGCACACCGCGGGGCTGAAGGTGGTGGTCCCGTCCTCCCCGGTCGACGCGTATCACCTCCTCCGCGCCTCCATCGCCGATCCCGACCCGGTGATCTTCTTCGAGCCGAAGAGCCGGTACTGGGCGAAGGAGGACGGCGAGCTCAATGGAGCCGAGGGCCTCCCGATCGGCAAGTCGCGCGTGGTTCGTCCGGGAAGCGACTGCACCATCTTTTCCTATGGCGCGATGGTGGCCCGATCGGTCGCCGCGGCCGACGCGGCGACGAGCCGTGGGGTCGAAGCGGAAGTGATCGACCTCCGTTCGTTGGTGCCGCTCGACGTGGACGCCATCGGCGGGGCAGTCCGTCGAACGGGCCGGGCCATCGTCGTGCACGAGGCTCCCATGACGGCCGGCTTCGGAGCCGAGGTCGTCGCCCGGATCGTGGAAGACGCCTTCGACTACCTGGAGGCCCCGGTCATTCGAGTCACCGGCTACGACACGCCGTATCCCCCCGCGACGGTGGAGTCGCGCTACGTGCCGAGCGTCCAGCGAATCGTGGCAGCCATCGATCGCGTGACGAACTACTGATGTCGGTTCGCGAATTCCTCCTCCCCGATCTCGGTGAGGGCCTCGAAGACGCCGAGGTCGTTGCGTGGCGCGTTGCCGAGGGCGAACAGGTCGAGCTGAACCAGATCCTGGTGGAGGTCAACACGGCGAAAGCGCTGGTGGAAGTGCCCGCTCCCTGGGCTGGGGTGGTCGAGCGTCGGCACGCCACCGAGGGCGAGATGGTGAAGGTCGGCGCGCCGCTGGTCTCCATTCGGGTCGAGGAGCCCGCCGAAGGGGGGGTCGCATCGACCAGCGCTGCGCAGGAGAACGCCGAACCGATCGCGGTCGACGAGCCAACGCCGGTCGACGAGTCAACGCCGGTAGACGGGTCGGCGCCGAAGCGGCGGCCCGTGCTCGTGGGCTACGGGGTGGAGGAGGAAGAGGCCCCGGCGTCGCCCGCCATGGGGCGGCGTCCCAATACGGATCAGTCGCGTGCTGAGCGCCGAGGCCCGGTTGCTGCCTCTCCCCCGGTACGGCGACTCGCCAAGGAGCTCGGGATCGACCTCGCTGCCGTGACCGGAACCGGATCCGGAGGCCGGGTCACGCGGGAGGATGTCATGAACGCCGCCGACGAAGCGAACGAGTCAGCGCAGGGCGCGGATGTGGTCTCGTTGCGGCCGAACGCGGGGGCCGGGGGCGACGACGCCGAGCGCGTTCCGGTGAAGGGAACCCGCCGGCTGATCGCGGAAAAGATGTCCCGCTCCGTCCGGGAGATCCCGCACGTCACCACGTTCTTGACGGTTGACGCGACGCACGTTCAGGCGTTTCGAGAGGAGCTCTCGAAGGACGCCGGAGAAAAGATCACGGCCTTGCCGATCGTCGTTCGCGCGCTGGTGGAAACGTGCAAACGGCACCCCCTGCTGAACGCCTCCTTCGACGCGGATCGATCCGAGATCGTGGTGCACCACCGGTACCATGTCGGCATCGCCACCGATACGGAGCAGGGGCTGATCGTGCCGGTGGTGACCGATGCCGACCGCCGGGGCATCGTCAAGACTGCCCGTGAGATCGCCCGCCTGACAGAAGCCGCCCGTCGAGGAAAGGCAAAGCCAAACGAGCTGGTGGGCAGCACCATCACCGTGACGAACGTCGGCAGCTTCGGCGCCGAATACGGAACGCCGATCATCAACCACCCCGAGTCGGCCATCCTCGCGCTTGGCGTGATCGAACCTCGGCCGTTGGTCGTGGACGGACGCCTGGAGCCGCGAGCCGCAACGACTCTTTCGCTCTCGTTCGACCACCGAGTCCTGGACGGCGCCGAAGCCGGGCGGGCGCTTCGGACGCTCGGGGACATCCTCGAGAGCCCGTTTCGGCTCGGCGCGCTCGCTCGCTAGCCGGTGAAGATCGTCTCGCTGCTCCCCTCGGCCACCGAGATGGTGTTCGAGCTCGGGTTGGGCGATCAGCTCGAGGGCGTCACCTACGAGTGCGACTACCCCGCCGAGGCGACCTCGAAGCCGGTGGTCTCCGACACCGCTCTCCCGCAGGACCGGCAGCTGTCTGCGGGCGAAATCGACCAACTGGTCGGCGATTTCATGTCGCGACAAGAGCCGATTTACGCGCTGGACAGGGACCTCATTCAGAAGATCCAGCCGGACCTCATCCTGGCTCAGGACCTGTGCCGGGTGTGCGCCGTGCCGTCCGGTCAGGTGGAGGACGCTCTCTCCGAGCTCGGTTGCCAGGCCGAGGTCATCTCGCTCGATCCGAACACGGTCGGCGAGATCTTGGAGGGGATCATCACCGTGGGCCGGGCCACCGGAACCGAACAGAGAGCCCGAGACCTTGTGTCAGATCTTCGCGACCGGGTCGAGCGAGTTCGAGCCACCGCGCTTCGATTGCCTTCGATCCGGACGCTGGCGCTCGAGTGGGGCGACCCGCCGTTCGCCGGAGGCCACTGGGTTCCGGAGATGGTGGAGATCGCCGGAGGAATCAACCTGCTCTCGAAGACCGGCCAGCCATCCAAGGAAGTCATGTGGCGACAGATTTCCGACGCCGCCCCCGAGGTGATCGTGTTCATGCCGTGCGGGTATTACTTGGAAGACGCCGAGTCCGAGATCGAGAAGCTCCTGCAGATCCCCGATCTGGGCACCACGGCGGCGGCGCGGGGCGGCGGCGTCTTCGCGGCCGACGCCTCTTCGTATTTCTCCAGGCCCGGGCCGCGAATCGTCGACGGGCTGGAGATCCTGGCGTGGGCCATCCACCCCGAAGCCTTCCCCGAGCCGCCTCCGGGACGCGTCACGCGGGTCCGGTAGTTAGCTCCCGGACTTTTCCGAGGCTTTGGTCTGTTTCGGCACGTCCGAAGCCGCGGCCGGAACCGTGAGAAGACGGTCCTTCAGCCACACGTCGCGAATCACGACCTTCGCGCCCGCCGCGAGCGGCAGGGCGAGCAGCGCGCCGGCGAAGCCCGCAAGACTTCCCCCGATGAGGACGCTCACGATGACCGCCGCCGGCGAGAGGTCGACCGACTTCTTCATGACGCGCGGCACGATGATGTAGTTCTCCACTTGCTGGTACGCGCCGAAGTAGACGATCGTGGCGACCCCGTCCGGCACCGATGAGAAGAACGCCACGATGACCGCCACCACCGCACCGAGCGTCGCGCCCACGGTAGGGATGAGATCCGCGATCGCGACCCACATGGCAAGCGCCGCCGCGAACGGAACCCCGACGATCTGCAGGAACGCGAATGCGGCAATGCCCGCGATGATCGAAACGATGATGTTCCCGGAGACGTAGCCGCCGATCCGCTCCCGGGCTTCGGTGAGCGTCCGCGCGTCCGCCTGCCGCTGCTCCTTCCTGGTGGCGACGGCAACGAGGAGACCCTCACTCCTCGGCAACGCCAGAAGGAAGTAGATCGTGAGGATGGCGATGGTGAGGCTGTTGAAGATGGCCGCGCCGACGCTGCGCGTGATTCCGAGGATCGTTCCTAGCGAAGCGGATGCGACGCTGGGCAATTTCGTGGTGAGGTCCTGGAGTCGCGTGGACAGGTGATACTTGCGTTCGAGGTCACCGAAGAACCCACCCGAGGTGCGGAGACGCTGAAGGTAGCCCGGGATGTTTTGGGCCAGCTCGCGAACCTCACGAACAAGCGGTGGGATCACCAGGAAGCCGAACAGGATCAAGAACGCGATGGTGGCGACGAAGATCAGCCCCACCGCGAGTCCGCGGGGAACCTTCAGCCCCTCGAGTCGGCGGACGGCCGGATCGAGGCCGACGGCGAGCACCGCCGCCACGATCACCAGAACAAGGATGTTCCGGACTGCCCAGGCCCCGGCGAGAGCCGCCAGCACCAAGACGATCGTGGCGGTGACTCGGGCGTAGTACCCCATGGGCGGGAAGCGGCGTTCGGTTGCCATGTCGGTACTTTCGATCCTCGGGCGCCCCGTTTCCAGCACCCACCGGCCGGTTAGTCTGTGCGTGATGGCAACAGGACAAAACCTCGTGCGACCCGAGCACATCGGGAGGCGCGTCTCGTTCCAATATGAGCTCCCCAACGGCTACGTCGGTGAGGTCGTCGGGGTCTTGGAGCAATGGGACGAGCCCGCCAACACCTATCTCGTGCGAAACCGGCGCGATGAGCTGATCAGGGTTCCAGCGCTGGGCGTTCGATTCGGAAAGATCGTCGCCGGCTAGCGACCCGCGGAGCTTGCTACCGGCAGGCTAGGCGGATGCGATGGCCTCGCCGACGGCACTGAGGAAGTCGTCCATGTCGAACGGCTTCGCCAAGAACCGGTTCACCCCGAGCGTCTCGCCGCGGGCCCGATCGGCGACGCCCGCCACGGCCGACACCATGATGACTTCGGGACGCTGCTCCGGAGGAAGCTCCCTGGTCCGCTCGAGGATGGCCCATCCGTCGAGGTGAGGAAGCATCACATCGAGGACGACGACATCGGGAGAGAACGTCTTCAGCTGCTCGACGGCGGTCAAGCCCTCTGGCGCGACCTTGACTTCGTAGCCTTCGGTCTCGAGGTTGAACTGCTCGACCCAAGCGAGATCGGCTTCGTCCTCCACGATGAGGACTCGCCCCTTGCCCATGGCAGCTGCCCCTTCAAAATCCACGTGCGCCGACCATTCCATACTGTCGCCCTCGGCCTTTCTAATCTACCCCCGCCATTTAGCCAGAAGCGCGTTGGGCGTCACAATGATGCGATAGGACTAGTGCGCTGGAGACTGCAACCATCGCCCGCGGGGCGGGCAGATCAGGTGAGATGAAGCCCTGGCTCGGCGGTCACCTCACCGATAACGACGGGCTCGAAACCAAGGGAAACGGCTCGGGCGGCCGCTTCATCGCTGGCACCAGGCCGAACCACCAGGACCATGCCAATGCCCATGTTGAGGACGCTGAAGAGTTGTCGCTGTTCGACTTCCGCCGCTTCCGCGATCAGCCCAAAGATCGGTTGCGGCGTCCACGCAGAGGTATCCACCATCGCGCCGACAAACGGCGGAAGAGCTCTGGGGACGTTCTCGACGAACCCGCCGCCCGTGATGTGCGCGGCTGAGCGAATCAACCCCGCGCGGGCCAGATCGAGAACCGGCTCCACATAGATCAAGGTCGGCTCCAACAGCTCTTCCCCAAGCGTCCGGCCCAGCGCCGGCACGTAGGTGTCCAGCACATCGCTGTCCGGAACGAGGACGCGACCGATCAGGCTGAATCCGTTGGAGTGCACCCCGGAGGATCGAAGTCCGATGAGGACATCGCCCGGCGCTACCTGGTCGGTTCGGAGCAGGCGGTCCTCTGCGACCATGCCGACGCAGAATCCCGCGAGGTCGAAGCTCCCGGCGGGGAGGATCCTTGGATGTTCGGCGGTCTCGCCGCCGAGAAGGGCGCATCCTGCCCGGCGGCATCCCTCCGCCACGCCCGCCACGATCGCGGCGACTTCCTCCGGAACGAGCCGCTCCACCACCAGGTAATCGAGGAAGAACAGCGGTTCGGCACCGGTGCAGACGACGTCGTTGGCGCACATGGCGACGCAATCGATCCCGATGCCGTCGAGACGCTTGAGCATCCTGGCGATCTCGAGCTTCGTTCCGACGCCGTCGGTGGCAGCCGCGAGGAGCCGGCCCTGGCCCAGGCGAAAGAGCCCCGCGAACCCACCGACGCCCTCCACCACCTCCGGTCTGGAGGCAAGTCCGGCGACGTCTTCGATCAGTCCGACCGCTCGGGCCGCTGCCTGCAGGTCAACTCCGGAGCGCCGGTACGCTTCCTGGCCCGCGCCCCAGTCCTCGGTCACAGCGTCTCGAGCGCGAACTTCGAAGGAGCCTGGCTACCGATGTCGACGGGGTATTCGCCGTCGAAACAAGCTCGGCAGAAGGATTCTTTCGGGGCGCCCGTCGCCGCCACCAGCCCGTCGAGCGAGAGATAGCCGAGCGAGTCGGCGGCGACGAAGCCTCTCACGCCGTCGACGTCGGTGGCTGCGGCGATGAGCTCTTCGCGCGTCGACATGTCGATCCCGTAGAAACACGGCCACCGAATCGGCGGGCTGACGATGCGCAGGTGAACCTCGACCGCGCCCGCGTCCCTGAGGGTCTGCACGATCTGGCGCGTGGTGGTCCCGCGGACGATCGAGTCGTCGACGACCACCAGACGCTTGCCCCAGATGGCGTCGGGGAGCGGATTGAGCTTCAGCTTCACGCCGCGGGAGCGAAGCGCCGGAGTGGGCTCGATGAAGGTGCGGCCGATGTATCGGTTCTTGATGAGACCTTCGCCATAGGGAATTCCGGACGCCTCGGCAAATCCCTGGGCCGCGGAGAAGCCTGTGTCGGGAATGGGAATGACCATGTCGGCCTCCGCCGGTGCTTCCCGGGCCAGCTGCCTCCCCATCTCTCGTCTGGCCGCGTGGACGCTCCCGCCGTACATCGCCGAGTCGGCCCGGCTCAGGTACACGAACTCGAACAGGCAGAGCGCGCGGCGCGGGGACTCGGCATACCGCATCGACCGGATGCCTCGATCGTCGATCGAGACGAGCTCCCCCGGTTCGACCTCGCGCACGAAGGACGCTCCGACCACATCGAGCGCGCACGTCTCGGAGGCCAGGCAGTAGCCGGTTGGAAGGCGGCCGATCACCAACGGACGAATCCCGTACGGGTCCCGAGCGCCGAAGACCGTGCGCTCGTCCATCAAGACGAATGAGAACCCGCCGGAGAGCATGGGGAGAATTCGAAGCGCTGCCTCCTCGAGTCCGTCATCGAGGTTGTCGGCCAACAGCGTGGCGACCAGGTCCGAGTCCGTGGTGGCGGCGGTTCGCCTCCCCGCGAGCTCTCTCAGCTG
>DASVPT010000144.1:0-5692 GCA_036389535.1 Actinomycetota bacterium | reverse complement strand
CGGCCGCCGCACGCATTCACCAGCTGCCGGACGATCGGCAGGCCCAGTCCGATTCCCGGGCGCGTGCTGCTGGGCTCCAAACGCGTGAACCGCTCGAAGATTCGCTCGGTCAGATCCGGCGGGATACCCGGCCCGGCGTCGATCACGGACACGAGCACCTGCCGGTCGGTCGGTTCGACCTGAACCCGGACCGGAGGCGCGCCGTACTTGTACGCGTTGTCGATGAGGTTCACCAGGACCTGCTGAAGAATGTCTTCGTCGGCGACAACCATGCAGCTCTCGGGCGCCGTGACCTCGATGGACCCGAACGCGTCTGCGTACGTTCTTGCCACCGAGCGCGCGCTCGCCGCAACGTCCACCTGTTCGCCGAAGGGGCTGGCCCGTTCGCGCTCGAGCTCAGAAGCCTTCAAAAGGTCTTCGATCAGCCGGAGAAGGCGCTGGCCCTGTCGCTCGATGGCGTCCAGGAACTCCTCCCGCTCCTCGGGTGTGACCTCGATGGTCCGCAACGTGATCGCGCTCGAAAGGATCGACGTGAGCGGCGTTCGAAGCTCATGGCTCACGGTCGCGATGAACTCGGACTTCATGCGGTTCATCTCCGTCAACTCGGTGACCCTCTGACGCTCCGCCTCGTACATCCGCGCGTTGGCCACTGACATCGCTGCCTGCTCTGCGAACAGCAGCAAATGATGGGCGTCGTCCAGGGAGAAGTTGTGTTTGGCCTCGCCGTACACGACCAGCACACCGACCAGCTCGCCGCGATTCAGCAGCGGCACCGAAAGCGCCCCGCGCGACTCGGTCCGACCATCGGCGCCATTTCGCGATATCGACAGACCGGCTTCACAGGGCACGATCACCGGCTCCCGAGTCTGGGCCACTGTACCGGCGATACCCTCGCCCATCGCCACGCGGCCCTCGCGAGGAACGCCTTCACCGAGCGCCGATACCGTTCGGAGGTGATGCTGGCCGTCCGGAAGCATCACGGCGCCGCCGGATCCACCGAGCAGGTCGACCGTGTTCAGAAGAATCAGATCCAGGACTTTTTGAAGATCAAGCTCCGAATTGACGAGGCGCCCCACCTCGGACAACCGGTCCAGCCGGCTCGACAGCGTCATCCGCAGTCCCTGTTCGTGCCCGAGCTGCCGGCGCATCCGCTGCAGCGCCTGAGCCTTCTCGTAGACGTACGCCGAGAATGAGACGCACAACACAATGACGGTCCAGCGGATGATCCATGCGCTGACCCACCCGTAGGGCCGGCCGTTTCGCATCAACGAAAGGACGAACACCGTGGCGCCGGCCACGATCGTGACCGCCGCGGCCATCCACAGCTCGAACTGCCGCCGGCCGACCGCGGCGAGCGTCGGGTGATCTGCGTCGCGGAGCCCGGACACGCGAGCGTCTCGGACCAGCGGATCGTGGGCGGGCACTGTGTGGTTAACCATGAGTCGTCTACCCCGGATATCGGGAAATTGCGTACTGCTTCTTGATCAGGCCGAAAGTCGTGGGCTACTCGGGCTCTTCCTCCACCCTGAGGACCAGCCCGTCGATCCCGCGAACCCGAACGCGAGTGCCCTTCGCGATGGGTCCATTCATGGAACGCCCGCGCCACATGGTTCCCTTGACGAAGACCGCGCCTTCGGGGTCGAGGTCGCCGCGAGCTTCACCGAGTAGGCCGACCAGGCCGACCTGCGCCGTGCGAACGCGTTCGCGGGCCTTCAGCGCGACGGTGAGGGCGAACCCGAAGAACAGCGCGCCGCCGATCGTGGCCAGCACCACCAGCCACAGCGCGAGGTCGATGGCGGGCGGTGCATCGCGCCACGCCAGATACGAGCCCGCTGCAAAGACCAGCGTCCCGCCAACGGTGAGAAAGCCCACCCGGCGAATCAGGACGTCGAGAGCCTGAAGCCCGGTCCCCGCGAGGATCAGCCCGATCCCCAACCAGCTGACCGGCACGACCGTCAGTCCGTAGATCGCCAACGCCAACGCCAGAGCCGCCGCGATCCCGGCGACGCCGATGCCCGGCTGCGTCAGCTCGAACGCGATCCCCCACAGGGCGAACACCAGCAACACATAGATCGCCGTCGGCGTGCTGACGGCATGGAGAATCCGCCGGACCGGCCCCATGTCGTGGAAGCGGACCTCCACTTGGCGGCCGCCGCGGTTCAACGTCGCCAGCACCACCCGTCTACTCCCGGTGGCCACCGAGCGGCCGTCCAGCTTGACCAAGAGGTCTCGCACGTTCGCCGCCACCACACCGACGATCCCCGCTCGAAGTGCCGGCCCGGCTGCCATCGACGCAACGCCGGCGCCCGGCGCGATCGCTCGAATGGGGCTCGTGGCCAACAGGGCCACCGCCGGCCCCTCGGCCCGGGCGCCGCTCGGCCCGACCCAGGCGACCACCGGCGCAGGAGCGGTGCGAATCGCGCTCGCCAGCTTCGCCGCCCAGCCGTCGTAGCCCCACCGCGAATCGATCTGGAGAACCACGGTGGTGTTCGGCCTGCGAGCGTTCTGGAGGGTGCTCCGGACGTATCCGAACACCGAAGGATCGAGCACTCCCTGAACCTTCACGACCTCGACGGTCGGCTGATTCGCCGCCGGCGATTGCGCGCTCGCGGCGCTCGGAATCAGCATGAGCGACCCAAAAAACACTGAGACCAGCAACCGGCGCACGCGGCGATTCTACGAACGGCGAACCGACCGCCGGAGCGACCGGCAGCTACCGCGAGTCGTGGTGAGAGGTCTTAGACGGCGGCGGCGAGCTCGGGCACGGTCACGACGTCGCGCGACCCAACCAGTGCCCGGCGTTCCTTGCCGTTCAGACCGCCCCACACACCGAACTCGATGCGGGATTCCAGTGCGAACGCCAGGCACTTCGACGCAACTTCGCAGCGCGAGCAAATGGCTTTCGCCCTTTTCTCGGCGCGGACCCGAGTGTCGAAGAACATGTCGGGATCGTACTGATTACAGCGGGCTTGTTTCTGCCAATACATGGAGCCCCGAATGGTAGGGCCGGACAGGGGACAGACGAATAGCCCATCGGAACCATCTTTGCTTGCTAAGTCGTCTTAAGACAGTTTGCAGTAATTGGCGCCGTAACTAGACCGATTGATTGAGTCGCTCGCGCACTCGAGCCTGCACCGCCTTGCCGTCGACCCGTCCCTTCGCCTTGCCCATCACGAAGCCCATGACCTTTCCGAGGTCGCCGGGGCTCGCCGCGCCGGTCGCCGACATGGCCTCGTCGATCAGCGCTCCGAGCTCTTCCTCCGAAAGGCCCTCGGGCAAGTACGACTCCAGGACGCCCTGCTCCTCGCGCTCCGTGGCGGCGCGGTCCTCTCGACCCGCGTTCTCGTACGCCTCGATGGCCTCGCGCCGCCGCTTCACCTCGCGGGTCGCGATCTCCACGAACTCGTCGTCGGAAAGCTCGTGGCCCACCTCGACCTCGCGGTTCTTCACCGAGGCGGTCAGCAGTCGAAGCGCGCCCAGCCGCGTCTTCTCGCGGTTCTTCATGGCCTGGCGCATCTCTTGCGCCAGCCGTTCCTTGAGCGATCCGCCTTCGGGCGCCACCTAGAATCGGTCTCCCATGCTTGCCATGCTTGCGGCCAGCCTAACGAAGATCCTGCTCACGACGGTGGCCGGGGTCGTGGTCGCCGGCGCGGCGTGCATCGCGTATGGGGTCTTCATCGAGCGACGCTGGTACCGGCTGGCCCGCTACTCCCTCCCGATCCTTCCGAAGGACTCGTCGGATTCGCTGACCGTGCTGCACCTCTCCGACCTCCACTTCCGCCGCTCGGACGAAAGGAAGGTGCGATTCCTGGCCTCCCTGCCGCGCCCGGTCGTGGCCGTGCTCACCGGCGACATCCTCGGCGTGCCGGCCGCCGTGGAGACCGCCGTCGCCGCTCTCCGGCCGCTTCGAGGAACGCGCGCTTCGCTGTACGTTCTCGGGTCGAACGACTACTTCGCACCTCGGCCCATCAACTACGCCAACTACTTCAGAGGGGAACGAAAACGCAGACGTGGAATCCCCGGCCGGAGTGGCGACCTGATCGACCAGCTCGAGTCGGACGGCTGGGCCTATATCAAGAATCGAAAGATCACCGCGTTCCTCGACGGGACCCGCGCCGAAGTGCTCGGCCTGGATGACCCGCACATCGAGCGACACGACATGCGGGTGGCCGCGCGAACCGACCCGGACGCGTTCGGACTCGCGGTGGTCCACTCACCGGATCCCGCTCCGGAGCTCGCTGCCCTCGGGTATGAGCTGATCCTGTCGGGGCACACGCACGGCGGCCAGGTCCGGCTTCCGTTCGTGGGTGCGATCGTCACCAACAGCGCCATTCCCACCAGGCTTTGCATGGGGCTCTCCCGGCTCGGGAGGACCCTGCTCCACGTCTCGCCCGGGCTGGGAACCAGCAAGTACGCGCCGTTTCGATTCCTGTGCCGCCCCGAGGCGACGCTGCTCGAGCTCAGACCCGCAGCGGGGAAGTCGCCGGCCCCTGTGGCCGTTCAGGCGCCGGTGGCGGAAGGCGAGCCGGCGACGGCCTCGAAGATCCGTTCGTAGCCGGCGACCATCGACTCTTTGCTGAAGCGTTCCTGGACACGGCTTCGGCACGCCTCCGGATCGATCTCGTTCAGCCGCCGCAGCGCCTCCGCGGCTTCGGCCGGATAGTTCTCTCCCGAGACGACGAAGCCCGTTTCGCCATGGGCGACGATCTCGGGGACAGAACCGCGCGGCGTCGCGATCACCGGCGTCCCGCAGGCCATGGCCTCGGTCATGACCAACCCAAACGGCTCCTCCCAATCGATTGGGAACAGCAGGGCCCGAGCCTCCGACATCAGCTGGATCTTCGCCTCCACGGTGATCTCGCCGAGGACGGTGTCGTCCGCCGAGAGCTCCGGCACCACGACCTTCTGCCAGTACTGCTGCTCCTCGGCCTCGGCGATCTTCACCGCGAGGGCCAGCGGCAGGCGTGCCTCGTGCGCCGCCCGAACCGCCCGCAGCACACCCTTGTCGGGGGTGGCCCTTCCCATGAACAACAGGAAGTCGCGTTTCTTCGGGACGAGCGGATAGAGGTCCAGATCGATCCCGTTGTAGACGACGCCGGCGTAGGGAAGGTCCGGCATCTGCGCCCGGTGAGACTCGCTGATGGCCACGAACGAGGCCCGGTCGCCGATCTCCGAATAGAGGAGCCGCATCTCCTCGGTGAACGAGTTGTGAATGGTGTGCACCACCGGGAGCCTGAGCGCGGCCGCGACCGCGAGAGCGGTGAACGGCGAATGCACGTGGAAGACGTCGAACCGCCCAGGATCGCGCAGCGCGTGGAGCGCGTGGACGGTTTCGGAGCGGGGGTCGTTGATCGCTTTCGAACCCGGAGCAACCGGGAAGACGAACTCGAGCTTCGCCCTGGTCACCGAGTCGCCCGTGGCGAACAGGGTGACGTCGTGACCTCGGTCGGCGAGCCCGTCGGCGAGGAGCGAGACGACCAGCTCCACGCCCCCGTAGCCCTTGGGCGGAACGGCCACCCAGGGGGGAGCGACCTGAGCGATCTTCATCCGGGCGAGCGTAGACTGTGTCCCGGCCTGCTTCGCGCGGGCCATCGGGACGTAGCGCAGTTTGGTAGCGCGCAGCGTTCGGGACGCTGAGGTCGCGGGTTCAAATCCCGCCGTCCCGACCAGTGGGTTTAGCTGCCTGTCTAGT
>DASVPT010000143.1:0-7328 GCA_036389535.1 Actinomycetota bacterium | reverse complement strand
CGGGAGCTGGACAAGCTGGGGATGCGCTCGTCCGACACCGCAGAGCTCGCCCTCGACGACGTCCGAGTGCCGGCGGACGCGTTGCTTGGTGAAGAGGGGCGAGGCTTCATCGAGATCATGTGGGAACTGCAGGGAGAGCGGTTGATCGGCGTGGCAGGCTCCATCTCGGGCGCGTGGCTGATGTTCGACGCCGCGCTCCGGTACGCCAAGGAACGGCAGGCGTTCGGCCGATCGATCGGGAGCTTTCAGGTGAACCGCCACAAGTTCGCCGAGATGGCCACCGAGCTCGAGGCCGCCAGGCAGCTGACCTACGACACCGCGCTGGCATGGGAACGCGGCGAATACCCGGTCAAGCAGATCTCCATGACCAAGCTCTACGGCGGAATCGTGGTGAGCCGGGTGATGAACACCTGTCTTCAGATCTTTGGCGGGTACGGCTACGCCGAAGGCTCAGGCGTGGAGCGGGCGTGGCGAGACACCCGGCTGCTCCGCATCGGCGCCGGCACCGACGAGGTCATGCGTGAGGTGATCTCCAAGACGATGGGGATCGCATGACCACGGCGACGCGATTCGACGCCATCCCGCGGGCGGGGCTCTTCTCAGAGGACCACGACGAGCTTCGATCCACGGTTCGCCGCTTCGTCGAACGCGAGATCGTTCCGCATGTCGAGGAGTGGGAGCGGCAGCGCGAGTTCCCATACCGGGAGGTCTTCCAGGCCGCGGGAACGATCGGACTGTTCGGCGCGAAGTATGACCCCACATACGGCGGGACCGGTCCCGATCTCGTGGCCGATGCGGTCATCACCGAGGAGCTGGCACGCTGCCGCTCCGGTGGGGTCGCCGCCGCGCTGGGGGCTCACAAGGACCTCGGTTCGTATTACCTCTACCGGTTCGGGACCGAAGAGCAACGCCAGCGGTGGCTGACTCCTGCGATCGCAGGCGAAACCATCACCGCGCTCGCCGTCACCGAGCCGGAAGCGGGATCGGACGTTGGTGGAATCCGGACCCGGGCGAAGCGTGATGGGTCCGATTGGGTTCTGCACGGGACGAAGACGTTCATCACGAACGGTCCCATCGCCGACGTCGTGGTGGTCGCGGCGAAGACCGACCCCGACGCGGGCCATCAAGGCATCTCGTTGTTCGCCGTGGAGGCCGGGGCGCCCGGTTTCACGGCGCAGCGAGTCGACACCGTCGGATGGCGGACGTCGCATACCGGCGAGCTGGCGTTCGACGAGTGCCGCGTTCCGGGCGACGCATTGCTCGGTGAGGAGAACCGCGGTTTCTACCAGATCATGGAGAACTTTCAGTGGGAGCGGATCGTCATGGCGCTCGCCGCGACGGCCGGGGCGGAGATCACGCTCGAAGCCGCGATCCAGTATGGGCGAGACCGCCAAGCCTTCGGCAGGCCCGTTCTCAAGTTTCAGGTGTGGCGGCACCGCCTCGCCGACCTCGCAACCGAGATCGAGGCGGCCCGAGCGCTGGCGTATCACGCGCTTCGCAAGGTCGTGGCGGGCGAGGACGCGGTCCGCGAGGTCTCCATGGCGAAGTGGTACGCGACGGAGCTTTCGTGGAGAGTTGCGGACGAGGCCCTCCAGATCCATGGCGGCTACGGCTTCATGATGGAGTTCCCCGTTCAGCGGGCGTGGCGAGACTCCCGCCTTGGGCCTATTGGAGGCGGTACCACCGAGGTCATGAAGGAGATAATCGGACGCTCGTACGGCCTCTAAGGCCCGAAGGACGACGCCAGCCTCGGCGTTTCTTGGACTGCTCCCGTGGGCAACATTCAGCGTGAATTGCGGGCTACCCGAAAGGGGGTGACTCAGGTGGCATACGAACCGTCACACACACATGGCGCGGCCCCTCCTCCACAGGAGCCGGGTTGGACTGGCTATGCGGCGATCAAGTACACGGCCATCGTCATCGTCGTGCTCGCCGTCATCGCGTTTTTGGTCTGGGCCCTGACCAATTTCATCGGGGACTAGAGCGCAAACAAGCTCGAGAATGACGTGCGGCCGGGCTCCCAAGGGGCCCGGCCGTTTCGGCGTCTGCGCTGGCCATCAGGGACCCTCACCAGGCTCCGAACGCTCCAAGGACTTATCCTCACCCCGGTTTCGGCCGATCATCAGGTAGAGAATTTCGGCACGCGCGATAATCGGGGTCTACCCCGACGGGAGGTTCACACATGAGAGAGCCGAAGGAAGCAACGCGGGCGGTCCGCAACGTGGAAGTCCTCGAGCCTTCGTTCGTGGAAGGCATCCGGGATCTTCCACTGGACGAGCTCCGCCGGCGGCGCGACGAGGCCCTCGCCGAGCGCGAGTTCATCTCCTACCTCAGGCGGCTCCTTCAGGTACGCGAGGACGTCTTCAAGATCGAGCGGTCCAGAAGGCAGCAGGGCGGCGAGCCCGAGGACCTCATGGATCGGCTGACGCGCGTGCTCTCCGACGGCCCGCGGGCCAGGGGACGGGGCGAGGCGCTCCGGATCGTGCTCTCCGGTGATGACGTGGCCGAAGCCGAGCGAAGGGTGGAGGACGCCATCGGACCCTCATCGTCGGCTCGCCCGGAGACCCTCGACGACCATGACCTGGACGACGTTCTCGCTGCGCTGGAGCGTGAGGAACGCGCGGTCTCTGAAACGAGAGCCCTGGTGTTCCGGGTTCACGACCGGCTTCAGGACGAGCTCAAGCGCCGGTACCAGGAGAACCCGTCGCAGATCGGGCCGGTCTAGAGCAAGCTCTTCGACATCAATTCGGCGACGCCACCCGCGGGCGACCCTGCGGTCGTCCAGGTAATCCGATCCGGGCTTACCGAGTCCGTGCATCTGCTCGATATCGCGGTGGTCGACATGCAGGGAGACCTGGTGGCGTTTGCCGGCGATCCCTCTCGGGTCCTGTTCGCTCGTTCGTCCATGAAGCCCCTCCAGGCCGTGGTGTCGTTGTCGCTGGCGGGTCTCGATCTGACCCCGAAGGAGACGGCGGTCGTGGCCGCGTCGCACAACGCGGAACCGGTTCATGTGGAGGCGGTCCGTTCGGTTCTCCGCAAGGGAGGCGTCGAGGAAGCGGCGTTACAGTGCCCGCCGAGACGCTCCTGGGACGATCCGCTGGTGATCGACGAGGTGGTTCGCCGCCCGATCCACTCCGATTGCTCCGGGAAACATGCCGGGATGCTGGCGGCATGCCGTGCCCAGGGGTGGGACCTCGCCTCGTATCGCGATCCGGGCCATCCGCTCCAGCAGCTGATCCTCAAAACGGTCCTCGGTATAACGGGTCTGGAACGCGTGGAGATCGGGGTCGACGGCTGTGGGGTCCCCGTTCACGGCTTGCCGCTCTCCTCAATGGCGACCATCTTCGCCCGGTTCTCGTCGGCGTCGTGGTGGACCACGTTGGGCCAGTCGATGGAGAACGTGATTCGGGGGATGACGACCGAGCCGTACATGGTGGCGGGCGCCAATCGCGTCGACACCGCTGTCATGGAGGCAGTCGCCGGGGTGGTCACCAAGGAGGGAGCAGAGGCCTTGATCTGCGCCGGCATCCGCGACCGCGGATTGGGTATCGCGCTGAGGGTCCGTGACGGCGGATGGAGGGCCGTGTCGCCCGGTCTGATCCGGGTCTTCGATCTGCTCGGTGTCCTCGACGCCGAGGCCAGATCGGCGCTGGATGCCTACGCAGTCCCTCCGGTACTCGGGGGAGGAAGCCGGGTCGGAGACGTGCGAGCCGACTTCGGTCTCGTCTGGAGCTGAGGCCCAACCGCTGCGCTCCTTCGGCGCGAAAAGGACTTTAGCTACTGCTACCCAGGTATTTTGCAACTGTTTAAATCCCTTGCTAGGGTTTCCGCGTGAACGTTGGAGCGGTTGGCACCTACATCAGGAATCAGCGCAAGAGCGCGCGGCTCTCGCTGAGCAAGGTCGCGGCGGTGGCCGGGGTGTCCATCCCGTACCTATCTCAGATCGAACGCGGGTTGCGCCGGCCGAGCGCCGACATCCTTCAGGCGATCGCCAAGGGTCTTCGGATCTCCTCGGAGACGCTGTACGTCCAGGCCGGCATTCTCGAGGACCGGCCGGTTCCCGATGTCGCCTCGGCGATCCTCTCCGACCCGTCAATCAACGAGCGCCAGAAGCAGGCGCTGATTCAGATCTACGACGCGTTCCGCGAAGAAAGCGGAGCTACCAAACCTCGACCCAAATCGAAAGGAGGTGGAAAGAGAAATGGCGACCACCAATCGTAAGAATTCGGCGAAGAAGGCATTCACCGATTACTACGTCTACGTCCCGCTGGGCGCCGCCCAGTTCGTGGTTGAGAAGGCGAAGAACATCTCCGCCACGACGTTCGGCACGGTTCGCAAGAGCGCGACCGACGCCACCGAGTTCGTTCGGGACGGTCGGCACAACTTCGTCGGCGTGTACCAGGACCTGGCGAAGCGAGGCAAGACGCTCGCCTCGAGCGTCGGCCGCATGGCCGCGACCAAGCGCGCCGCCGAGCAGATGAAGTTGGCGCGTTCGAGCATCCGTCGGGCCGCGAAGGCGACCACCGAGGCCACCAAGGCCACGGCAACCGCGACGCGAACCGCCGCGAAGAAGGTCGGCTAGGGGACTCCCGCCCTCCAGCCGACGCAACAGAGGAAGCCCGCTCCTCAGGGAGCGGGCTTCCTCGTTTCCCCCAGGTCGTTCCGGTCGATGGCGCCGCTACCATGGGTCTATCGACAAGAAATCGGGTCGCTCCCGCAAGAAAGACCCTTCTCGCGTTGCGCTCATCAGCGTCCACACGTCCCCGGACGACCAACCCGGCACGGGCGACGCGGGCGGGATGAACGTCTACATCCTCTCGGTGGCCCGGCGTCTGGCCGAGCAGGGCATCGCCGTCGATGTGTTCACCCGAAGCCGGGGTGACGGCGCACCCGACGTCGAGGCCATCGCCCCGGCGAGCCGGCTCATCCGCGTCCCCGCAGGGCCGCGCGGCCCGGTGAAGAAGGAGGACTTGCCGGGGTTGCTGCCGAGCTTCCTGGGCGGCGTCCTCGCTCACGCCGAAGGCGATGCCCGCCGGCACGCGCATTCTCCATACGACGTCGTGCACAGCCATTACTGGCTGTCGGGGTGGGTGGGCACGCACACCAAGCGAATTTGGGGAGCCCCCCACGTGGCGTCGTTCCACACGCTGGGCAAGGTGAAGAACGCCGCGAGTCAGATGGGCCAGCGCCTCGAGCCCGAAGTGCGGTTGAGAGGCGAGCAGCGAGTGGTGAGAACGGCTGACCGCATCGTCGCCCCGACCACCACCGAGGCAGAGCACCTCGTGGATCTGTATGGAGCCGACCCGGCCCAGATCAGCGTGATCGCCCCGGGCGTGGACAGGCGCCTCTTCGTTCCCATGCCGAAGCAAGAAGCCCGGCGCCTCCTGAGAATCGGAGACCGGCGCCTGTTCTTGTTCGTGGGGCGACTTCAGGCCCTCAAGGGCCCCGAGATCGCGATCCGGGCGTTCGCCGACGCCGTCCGTCGGTCTCCCGAGCTGATGGTGCAGACCGTCCTCTGGCTCGTTGGTGGCCCTTCAGGAACGGATTCACAGGGGGAGGCGGAGCGACTTGCCACGCTGGCGCGGGCGCTCGGCGTGGCGGATCGAGTGTCGATCCTTCCGCCGCAACCGCACGAGCGCCTGCCGGTTTTCTATTCCGCGGCCGAGGCGGTTCTGGTTCCGTCCCAGTCCGAATCGTTCGGCCTGACCGCGCTGGAAGCCCAAGCATGCGGAACTCCGGTGGTCGCCACGGCATCCAGCGGACTTCGGCACCTCGTGCTCGACGGCGAAACCGGGTTCCTGGTCGAGGACTGGGACCCGCGCGGGTACTCCGAACCCATCCTTTCGCTCCTCGGCGACCCCGAACGGGCCGCCGCGCTCTCCAGAGGTGCGGCGCGGCACGCCTCGGATTACTCCTGGGACTCGACGGTGGCGGGGGTTCGCCGGGTGTATCGGGAGCTGCTAGGTGGGAGCGCCGCGTGATCGAGGGCCGCCGCGTCGTGCTCCGCCCGGTAGAGGAGGTTGACTATCCGCTCATTCACCGGTGGATGAACCACCCCGAGGTGTGGCGCTACATGGACTACGAGCTGCCGTTTTCGATGGCCGACGTGAAAACGGACATCGAACAGAGCCGAAAAGACGGGCATCCATACACCATCGTGGTCAACGGCCAGCCCATCGGCCGAATTGGAGTCAATCAGTTCAGGCCACGGGACAGAATCTGCGCCTTTTACATGTACGTCGGCGAGCCGGAGTTCTGGGGCCAGGGATACGCGCGGGATGCGGCCATGTCGTTGCTCGCCCATGCCTTCGACCGGTGGGACCTCCACCAGGTCGAGCTCTGGACGCTCGCCGATAACAACCGGGCCATCCAGTCGTACGAGAAGTGCGGATTCGTCCAGGAGGCGCGGCTGCGCGAGCGGTCCTGGAAGGGCGGGCACTGGGTGGACCGGGTCGTCATGAGCGTCAACCGCGCGGAGTTCGAGGCGGCCCTTCAGCGCTGGCAGACGGAACCCACCGTGGAAAGCACTGTCTAGCAACCATTTTGGAACCGCCCCGTTTTTTGTCGAACACGTTCCTCAGGGGGTCTGACCTGCGCTTTTCGTCGGCGACCTGCTGTTTTGGCAGGTTGACTCGTGCGCGGCCGTACGTATCATTCGCCTTGCTCCGAGCAGCCGAACTGGCTGAGTCAGGGAACCGAATGGGACCCCCTGGGAAAGCCGTAAGGCGAACTGGGCGCACTTAGTCGTACGGTCGGGAAAGCGAACTGGCTGTGCGGGTGGGGAGGCTCGGGACGCCCCAAAGCCCAACGAAAGGGCGTTACCAAAAGGAAACCGAGACAGCTGGGCAGTTGCTCGGGGCACTAGGCCCGAGGGGCTCGAGGTAGGTCGCAGGCTTCGGCCGGCGGCAAACCAAAGGTCCCTCGGGCCCCTAGTTTTTTCCGGACCCAAACGCGTTCCTATACTCGCCGCGATGACGGGTCCGCGCTCCTGACTCCCTCCGAGCCAAGGTGACCCACGTCCTGCGGGGCCCAACGATCTGGCTCACTGAGCGCGACGTCGTTCGCCACGTGATCACCGAGCTCCCCTTCGGCAGGGCCCTGGCCGGCCGATTCGTCGCAGGCGACACGTTGGAGGAGGGAATGACCGCCGCCCGCTCCCTTGGCGAGCAGAGAATTTCGGCGATGCTCGACCATCTGGGTGAGGAGGTCGACTCGCCGGCCATGGCGGCCCAAGCCACGGACGCGTACGTCCTCGCGCTCAAGCGCATCGCCGAAGAACCCCGACTCGACTGCAACATCTCCGTCAAGCTCACCCAGCTCGGACTCAA
>DASVPT010000142.1:0-14782 GCA_036389535.1 Actinomycetota bacterium | reverse complement strand
GTGCTGACGTAGTGACCGGTGGCGACGAAGTCGAAGCCGAGCGCGTCGGCCCGAGCGAGGAACGCCCCGAACTTGATGTGCTCGTTGCACCGCGCGCAGGGGTTCGGCGTCCGTCCCGCGCGGTGTTCGGTGAAGAAGTCGTCCAGCACCGTACGGCCGAACTCCTCGCTCATGTCGACGATCTCGAAATCGAACCCGACGACCTCGGCCACGGCCCTGGCGTCCGATTCGGCCCGCGGTCCGCAGCATCCGTGATCCACCCCGTCGAGGTGAACGAGCTTGAGGTGAGATCCAAGGACCTCGTAGCCCTGCTCATGAAGAAGCGCGGCGGAAACCGACGAGTCGACTCCGCCGCTCATGGCGACGAGAACGGACGGCTTGGGGGTCACGATTCGAGGCTAGCATGGGGGTCCTCGCATCCCTCTCCTTCTGCCAGGATGGCGGCGTGTCCGAAGACGACCGAAAGATCAGCACCGTCCATCTCGGTCAGTACACCCGGGTGACCGCCAACGAGATCGCCGGCGAGCTGGAGAAAGCCGGCATCGTCTGGTGGTACAAGGAGCCCGGATTCCTCAGTCAGGTCTGGGAATTCGGCGTGAGGCTGTTCGTCGATCGCAACCGGCTGACCGAAGCGAAGACGATCGCCGACCGAATCGCCCAACGACGGCTCCATCTCGAGGCCGAAGCCCCGGAGGAATGAGGAAGCGCCTCCGCAGCAGACCCAGCGCCGCTACGGCCGCTGCTTGAGGACCCTCGCCGGGCTTCCCCCCGCCACCGAATATGCCGGCACGTCGCGGGTCACGACCGAGTTCGCACCGATAACGGATCCGCGGCCGATGCACACTCCTCGCATGACCGAGACATTCACCCCGATCCAGCAGTCGTCTTCGATCCGAACCGGCGCCGTGGCGATCCCCTGCTTCCGAATGGGAACGGAGCGGTCGCCAAACCGATGGTCGAAGTCGCCGATGTAGACGTGGTCCGCGAGGATACAGTCGCGGCCGATCTCCACGTCCAGGTAGCAATTCACGCAGTCGCCTGAGCCGAAGACGACCTTGTCCCCCACCCGAAGGAAGCCCTCGTGGCAGCGAATGGCGCTGCGACGGCCGATGTGCACCCAGCGCCCCAGCTCCATTCGGCCCAATCCCCGCCGGCAATACACCTCGCAGCCTCGATCCAAGAAGACGAAGCCACGCGTGACGATGTGGCGGTTGCGGACCTTGAAGAACCACACGAACTTCAGGCCGTACCACCAGTACCGCGGCCCGAACATCCGGCTCCGCCAAACGAAGCCGAGGGTGCGGAGAAGACCTCTCTCAGGCAGGTTTCTCTCCGTACAGCAAGACGTTGTAGAAGAGGTCCTTGGGGAGATACCGGTACAGAGCGCGGTCGAGCGCCGACAGCCGGAGCCACGTGCGATACGCCGCAGCCGCCCATCGCCTGCCCAGAAAACCGGCCGGCACTTCTGCTTCGATCGTTCGAACGGTCCATCCCACGATCGAGGACACGAGTTCTTCGGTTTCCACGCGGACGTTGGCGAACCCGGCGTTCCGCGCAATCGCCGCGGCGTCGCCCGGCGCGAACGTGTGAAGGTCAACGGCCCATTCCAGGTCCCGAAGGATTCGCTGGTCCTCCCCCTCGGGCCCCGGGGGCGGCGTCGTCCGAAGCGCTGGATTCCGAAGGGTCGGAACGACGCGCGCGGCAGCTCTGACGGTCTTGCTGCTCAACCGTCCGGCCGCCCGGGCCATTCGGTCTCCGAGGCGGCTTGGCTCACCGATGATCCAGGCTCCCCCACCCGGGCGCAGCACGCGGTGCATCTCCTCGAGGGCCCGCTCCGGCTCGGGCAGATGGTGAAGAACCGCGTGGCCGACCACCAGATCGAAGGTCCCGTCGGCATACGGGAGGTGTTCCGCGTCGGCGGCCCGAAGCTTCACGTCGCAGCCGATCCGCCCCGCGCTGTCGGCGCAGACTCGGAGCATGCCGGTGGAGATGTCGGATGCGTGAGCTTCCTCGACGAAGCCGGCCAACCAGAGGTTCAGAATGAGGAAGCCCGTCCCGCAACCGACCTCCAGGACGCGGCCATATCGGCGCTCTGGGAGCATCCACTCCGCTCGCTCCCGAACGTAGCGAATGCTCCGCTCCTCGAACGAGATCGCCCACTTCGAGTCGTACGACCTGGCCGCGGCGTCGTGATAGAGGACGTTCGCCTGCTTCGGGTCCAGGTTGGCGAGATCCATGGCCGAGCGCCCTGGCCTGACCGCGTCGCCCGAGTCGACCGCCTTATCGACCGACGAATTTCGCCTTGCCGGGGCCCTCTTCCAGGAGCGACCGCATCCCGAGCTTCTGGTCCTCGGTGGAGAACAGACCCGCGAACGCCTCGCGTTCCAGGACGATCCCGGAGCGGAAGTCCCCCCGCGCTCCCCAGTTCACGGCGACCTTGGCGGCTCGAAGCGCGGCCACCGGACCCTTCGCGTATTTCCTCGCCGCGTCGACGGCCTCCCGATAGACCGCCTCGGCGGGGAAGACCCGATCGACCAGGCCGACCAACTCGGCCTCTTCAGCCTTGAGATGGCGCCCCGAGTAGATCAGGTCCTTCGCTCGGGCCGGTCCGATCAGCCGGGGAAGGCGCTGGGTTCCTCCCGCTCCCGGAATGATGCCCAGTTGGATCTCCGGCTGCCCGATCCGCGCATCGTCCCCGGCAAAGCGGAAATCCGCGCACATCGCCAGCTCGCATCCCCCGCCCAGGGCGTACCCGTTGATCGCGGCGATGGTCACCTTCGGGATCTCCTCGACCAGATTGAAGGTCTCCTGAAGCTCCGCGATCATGGGCTTGACCGCCTCAGGGGACATGTCGACCATCATCTTCACGTCGGCTCCCGCGGCAAAGATCTTCTCCCCTCCCCAAAGCACGACGGCGCCGACGTCATCCCGGAGGGCAGCCTCCCGTGCCGCCTCGCCCAGTTCGCGGGTCAACTCCTCGTTGATCGCGTTCATGGGAGGGCGGTCCAGCCTGATCGTGCCTACGCCATCCTCGACCTCGAGCCGAACCATCGATCCCATGAACGACCTCCTCGTGAGCCAGCCGGAATGAGGGCTCAGTCTATTCGCGTCCCAGCCCCGGCCATCCGGCGGATTTTTGCCGAGGAAACAGGTTTGCCCGTTCGAGGACTGGGCATCGTAGGGCTCGACGGGCGGTTCGCCGGACCTCCGAACCCCCCCTCGCATCGACGATCCGTCCGCTGTGAAGAGGAGCCGTCTCCGACAGGAGACGGCTCCTTTTCTACATTGGAGCCCGCCAGAATGAACCCCGGCCGTACCGTCGCCAGGAGGGGCGCGTGGATCTAGGACTCGTCGGCAAGAGGGGCATCGCCACAGGGGCTTGGATCGATGTGGCTGGTAGAGCGGGGAGGTACTCCTGATCCTCGCGGCAGCGGCCCGGGACGGCCTCGGCTTCGGGCTCCTCATCGCGGCGTTCTGGTTCGGGTTCCGTCATGGGATCGACTGGGACCACATCGCCGCGATCACCGACATCACCAGCTCACAGGACGAACGCCGGCCGGCCCTGATCTTCGCCACGCTGTACGCCGTGGGACACGCGCTGGTCGTGTTGTCCCTCGGTGTCGTGGCCATCCTGGTCGGGCAGGAGCTTCCGGTCAGCTTCGACGCCATCATGGGCCGGGTCGTCGGCGTGACGCTCCTCGTCTTGGGCGTCTACGTCTTCTACTCGCTGGCCAAACATGGCCGGGACTTCCGGCTGCGAAGCCGCTGGATGCTGCTGTTCTCCGGCGTTCAAAAAGGCGTTCGTTGGGCACGGGGCCGACTGCGCAATGGGAAGACCGATCCGGCGGGGGCGTCGGCCGCTCTACTGACATCTGAGGACGACGACGACAGCCCGACCGCTCGCGATTGGCACCATGGCCACCATGGTCAGCCCGGCCACCATCATCACGCGAGCCCGGAGCCTGACGATCTGTTCCAGAACTACAACCGGCTGACCGCCTTCGGGGTGGGGATGATCCACGGCATCGGCGCCGAGACGCCGACCCAGGTGTTGATATTCCTGACCGCCGCGGGGGCTGCGGGTCGGGCGGCCGGAATCGCCGTGCTGATGGCGTTCATCGTGGGACTGCTCGGTTCGAATTCGCTGATCGCGGCGGGATCCGCGTGGGGGTTCCTGCGGGCGTCGACGAACTTCCCGCTCTACGCGGCGGTGGCCGTTCTCACGGCCTCGTTCAGTCTGGTGATCGGGACGCTCTTCGTCCTGGGAAAGGACACGCTCCTGCCTGCGCTATTCGGCGGCTGACAGGCGCGGCTCGGCCGGCTCTTAGCCCGCCTCCAGGAAGTGCCACTCCTCCCCATCGCCGACGCCATCGACGCCGACGCAGATGGTCCCGATTGTTCGGCCCTCGGCATCCCGAAGCGGAGCGGTGTGAGCCTGGAAAACGCGATCACCCCAGGCCAGATGGAACGGCACCGACTCTCCCTCGAGAGCGGAACGATGCGCCTCGAGCGTCGGCGAGTCCGCCCCCTGGAAGAAGTCGTGGACGTTCATCCCGACGATCTGGTTCGGACCGAGCCCCAATGACGCCAGTCCCGCACCGAGGGCCGAGGTGAATTTGAAGTTCTCGTCGGTCGTCCAGAAGATCGCCGGCAACTGGTCCACCAGAACCCGAAGCGATTCCAGGTTGGGCCGAACGCTGATCGAGACGTCGCGTTCCACGATCCGCGTCACGACCGTGTCCTCGGCCGTACGGGTGGCCGCGCCCCCGCCCTCTTCGGTGATGCCTCGAAGGTCCCACTGCTTCATGATTTGAGCCCCTTTCTCAGGGGTCTCAACCTAAAGAAGTGGTGACTCGATTCAATCCACCGTCTGGGGCATTTGCGGCTACCCCAAAAAGGGGACGTCGAATGGTCGATGCGGGCCGGTCCGGATGAAAGTCAGAACCGCGGATGCTCGGTGTATTCGCCGAACACCTCGCGAAGCGCGCCCACGACTTCGCCTTCCGTGCAGTACCCGCGAGCGCATTCGACCAGGAGCGGGATGAGGTTCTCGTCGGTTTGCGCGGCGGACTTCAGCCGTTGGAGGCGGCGCTCCACCTCCTGCTGGTCGCGGTGCCCTCTCATTCGGCGGACGCTGTCGATCTGACGGCTTTCGGTCTCCGGCGGAATCACCAGGATGTCGATGGGTCCCTCGTTGGGGTCGACGTACTCGTTGACCCCCACCTTGATCTTGCGGCCCTTCTCGTAGAGCTCTTGTTCCCGAAACGCCGCGTCCGCGATCTCACCCTGGAAGTAGCCGCGTTCGATACCCGCCAGCATGCCCTCGAGCATCGACCCCTTCCCCATCTCGCTGATCTTCGCGAAGTACTCCTCGGCGGCTTCCTCCATTCGATTGGTCATCGCCTCCATGAAGTACGAGCCGCCGAGCGGGTCGATGACGTTCGCCGCCCCGGTCTCGTGCGCGATGATCTGCTGCGTTCGAAGCGCGATCTGCGCGGCCTTCTCCGTGGGGAGAGCGAGCACCTCATCGAGCGCGTTCGTGTGCAGGGACTGCGTTCCACCCAACACCGCGGCCAGCGCCTCGATCGCCGTTCGGACGATGTTGTTTTCGGGCTGTTGCGCGGTGAGGGAGCACCCCGCGGTCTGGGTGTGGAACCGAAGGCGCCAGGACTGCTCGTCGTGCGCCCCGTAGTGCTCGTGCATCCAACGGGCCCAGATCCTCCGGGCCGCGCGGTACTTCGCGATCTCCTCGAAGAAGTCGATGTGTGCGTTGAAGAAGAACGAGAGGCCCTGAGAGAAGCGATCGATGTCCAGTCCGCGGTCACGGCCCAGCTCGACGTAGGCGAAGCCGTCCGCCAGCGTGAACGCCAGCTCCTGCTGCGCCGTCGAGCCGGCCTCGCGGATGTGATAGCCCGAGACGCTGATCGGATGGAACTTCGGAACCTCGGTGGCGCAGAACTCGATGAGGTCACCGATCAGTCTCAGGTGCGGCCTCGGCGGGAAGATCCACTCCTTCTGGGCGATGTACTCCTTGAGGATGTCCGTCTGCAGCGTGCCGTCCAACACGTTCCACGGGACGCCTTGGCGCTCCGCCGTGGCCAGGAAGAACGCGAAGATCACCACGGCAGGGCCGCTGATGGTCATGGAGGTGCTGATGTCACCGAGCGGGATCCCGGAGAACAGCGTCTCGAAGTCCGCGAGCGAGTCGGTCGCGACCCCACACCGGCCGACCTCCCCTTCGCTGCGCGGATCGTCGGAATCCCGGCCCATCAGCGTCGGCATGTCGAACGCCACAGAGAGGCCGCCCTGCCCCTGGCTCAGAAGAAACTTGTATCGGGCGTTGGTCTCTTCGGGCGAGCCGTAGCCCGCGAACTGCCGCATGGTCCACAGCCGGCCTCGGTACATCGTGTGGTAGACGCCGCGAGTCATCGGGTAGTGGCCCGGGTAGCCGATGTCCCGCTCGTAGTCGATGTCCTTGACGTCGTCGGGTGTGTAGAGAGGTTCCAGCGGCTCGCCAGAGAGCGTTTCGAAGTCGGCGTCGCGCTCCCCCGCCCGGACGTAGTGCTCGTGCCAGCGTTCGTATTCGGAATCGGTCATCGCGTGGTCCCCGCGCTCTCCTTGCCGGCGGACATCATGTCCGGCCCCTGGCCGGCCACTCGCTCCAGCAGTATCTCAGTAGCACGATACGGGTCCATGCGTCGAGAAGTCAGATCGTCGAGCAAGAAGGACTCGGCGCCCTCGGTGAGCTCGGCGGCGATTCGGTCGCGAAGCCGGAACGCCGCCATGTCCTTGACCTCGTCCATGATCCGCTTCGTCCGCTTTCGCTCGAGCGTACCCGTGGACTCCAGGTGGGCTCGATGCTTCTCGATGGTGGACCACAGCTCGTCGATCCCCTCGCCGGTGACGGTGGAGGTCTTCACGATGGGCGGCCGCCATTCCATCTTCGGTCCGATGGCGAGCATGTTCTTGAGGTCGCGAACCGCGTCTCCCGCACCCTCTCGATCCGCCTTATTCACCACGAAGACGTCGGCGACCTCCATGATTCCGGCCTTGGCTACCTGGACGGCGTCGCCCCAGCCCGGCGCCACCACCACCAGCGTGGTGTCCGCGGCGCCCGCCACCTCGACCTCGGCCTGACCCACGCCCACGGTTTCGACGATGACGAACTCCTTCCCGGAGGCGTCCAGGATCCGGATGGCCTCGGGCGCCGCCAGCGCCATGCCTCCGAGGTGGCCCCGCGTCGCCATCGACCGGATGAACACACCAGGGTCCGTGGCGTGGACCTGCATCCGCACGCGATCGCCGAGCAGCGCCCCGCCCGTGAACGGCGATGTGGGGTCGATGGCGAGCACGGCCACCGCCTGGTCGCGCCCGCGGATCGTCCGCACCAGCTGTTCGGCGAGGCTCGACTTACCCATTCCAGGGGAGCCGGTGAGCCCGATGGTGTACGCGTTGCCGGTGCGTGGATAGATCGCCCCCGACAGGGCGGCGAGGTCCGGGGCGCCGTCTTCGACAAGGGAGATCGCCCGGGCCACCGATCTGCGGTCGCCGTTCAAGACGCCTTCGGCCAGAGAGGAAACGTCCACGGCGCCCAGCGTACGGCGCCGGGTCAGTGCGTGACCGAAGTCTCGGTCGCCCGGACTCGGTGGGCCATGGCGGCGAGCATCCTTCGGGCCAGCGCCGGCTCGCGATCGATGATGACGTCGAGCTCCCGCGGGCCCAGCACCATCACGCGAAGATCGGTCCGCGCGGTCACCGTCGCCGACCGAGGCGCCCCCGAAAGGAACGCCATCTCGCCGAAGAAGTCACCGGGAACCAGCTCGTTGAGCTTCTTGCCCTTGCGGGTCACGTCCGCGGTCCCGCGAAGGATCACGTACAGGTGACGGGTGAACTCGCCTTCCCGAACCAGTGCCTTGCCGGCGGGAAGGTCGATCTCGGTCGCCGCCTGCACCACCGAGCGGAGCGCCTTCTTCGACATCGACTCGAAGAGCGGAATTCCCTCGAAGTGGCGGATCACGTCGGACGAGATGCCTCGTGCCACGCTCAGCGCTCCCTCATGCGACCGACAGCAGCTTGTTGAGCGTGGCGAGCTTCAGGCCGTGGAAGAGCAATCCCTTGACCCTCAGCTCCCGGGTGAGGAGCTGCCGGGTCACGTTCCGTCCCTCTTCGGTCATGGGGTCCGGCAATCCGAACCGGAGCGGCACGGACGAGAGCCCCAGGAGCGCGTCGGACGGCGCGGTGATCACGATGTTCGGCCTGCCGATCACGCCGTTGCGCACGGTGACGCTGCCGTCGTGCACCCTGATGGACACCGCGACGTCGATGTCGGGCGTCACGATGGCGAATGTGGCCGGACCCTTCAGAAGCTTCGCTCTTTCGGGATGAGCGTCGAGGTTCTGCTGAATGAGCTGTCCGAGCATCATTGCCAGACCGTTCGGTTCCGCGTCACCGTAGCGGACGCTCAAGGCCTGAGAACCACCTTGGTGGCCTCGCGCGACTCGAACAGCTCGTACCCGTGTGCAGCCTCGGCCAGCGGAAGCGTGTGCGAGATGATCGGCAGCGGATCGATCTTCCCTTCCTGCACGGCCTTCATCGCGCCGTCCCACCAGGAGTGCACCGGGCAGATCCCCGCGAACTGAATCCGAATCGCCTTCGTCCAGTAGATCCCCAGCGGGATCTCGATGCTCTCCGTGACGAACATGCCGACGACGCAGATGCGTCCACCGCGCCGCACGACCTCGAACGCGGTCTCGTAGGCAGACACATTCCCGACCGCCTCGATCACCACGTCGGCGCCGCGCCCCTCGGTCATGTCCGACACGGCCATCTGGGGGTTTCGGTCCTTCACGTTGACCGGGACGGCTCCGATCTTCTCCGCCAGCTCCAGCCGGCTCGGCTCCATGTCGAGGACGAGGACCTGTTTCGGATCGTGCAGCTTGGCCGCCTGGGCGCAGAAGAACCCGACCGGACCGGCCCCCACGACCGCCACCGTGTCACCCGGTTCGATCCCGGCGATGGCCGCGCCGTAGTAGGCGGTGGTGAGGATGTCGCCCACGAACAGCGCTCGCTCGTCCTCCACGCCTTCCGGGATCCTGAGCAGGTTCGTGTCGGCGTACGGGATACGGACCAGCTCTGCTTGCGCGCCGCCCAGGCCGCCGCCGAACATGCCGGCGCCGAGGTTTCGGAACTCTTCGCAGAGAGAGCTCTGACCGTGCTGGCAGAACCAACAGTGCCCGCAGGCGATGTCGAAGGCGATCACGACGCGGTCGCCGGCCTTGAATCCCTTGACCTCTGGCCCGACATCCTCGACCACGCCGACCGCTTCGTGACCGATGGTCTCGCCCGGCATGAGGGGCGCCTTGCCGCTGTAGAAGTGGAGATCGGAGCCGCAGATCCCCGCGGCGGAGACGCGGACCACCGCGTCCTGTGGGTCCTCGACCGTGGCGTCCGGAACGTCGTCCACCTTGACCTGGCGGACGTCCTCGTACACGACCGCCTTCATCGAAGACTCTCCGTCGGCACCACCGGCGTCAGGCGCCCTTTTCGTCCACGAACGTGGTCGGCACGCTGGTGGCCAGGTTGACCAGCTCGTTCGCTGCCTTGACGTACCGGACGATGGTCGGAAGGTCTCCTTTCAGTTTCAGCTTGCCCTGCATCATCCCCTTCACCGGATCGAGCTCCTTTTTGATGACTTCCTTCCATCGCGAATAGGGCGCGCGAATGATGAAGCGCGCTTTCTCCCCTTCCTCCGCAGCGACCCCGTATCGGTAGTCACGGACCTCGCCGTGCCACAGGTCGATCCAGGCCCAGATCTCCTGCGGGACGCCCTTGTCGGGTTCTGGCTCGAACACATACGAGATATCGCCTTCCCACGTCGCCGCGGCCTCTCGATACTCCTTGCTGTCCCTGATCCGCTCCACGTAGACGTCCACCCACTCCTTGCTGGGGAACTCCGCCATGGTGCGCCAACCTCCCTTCACGCGGCCGGCACCGGCCCGCATCCACAAACGGTGCAGCGACTACTAAAGCACACAACCCCAGGCCCGCTCAGGGCCGCCCGTCAGGAAGCCGTGCGGCTCAGAACGATCATCAGGAACCCCACGACGTTGAACGTGGCGTGTGCGGCCATGGGCGCCAGCAGGCTTTGCCGGCGCTCGTACAGCAGCGCGAGCCCGACCCCCACGACGAAGAGCGCCGGGATCAGGAGCGGATAGACGTGGACCGCGCCGAAGATGGCCCCCGACAGGAGCGCCGCCCCCCACACCGGCATCCGACGCCGCAATCCCTTGTAGAGGAATCCGCGGAAGAACGTCTCTTCTCCTGCCGGGGCAACCAGCACGACCACCGGCCCCATGAACGCCAGCGCCGTTCCTCGAACACAGGACACCAGCTGTTCCGGTTGCGCCGGCGTCTTGCCGGAAATCAGCGTGACGAGCTCGCGGACCAACACGAGCGTGAGCGCTCCGGCCACGATCAGGACGCCGCCCGCCGCGATTCCGATCCCGATGTCACGCCAGGGAGTCGCTGGTACCCCCAGCGCCCTGAGACTTCCCCTGTTGATGTAGCGGATCCAAAAGATCACGGCGGCGCCGAACGCGATCTCTCCGAGCAGCGCTTCGATGACCGCCTGGCCGCCGCAAAAACCGGGGATCTGTGCCAGAAGCAGGTGCACGACGCCCGTGAAGATGATGGCGATGAAGAACACCGGGAGCGCTTCCAGCGGCCGCCAAGACGCCCCGGCTGAAGCCGCAGGCGAAGGGACGAAGTCCGGCCTGGGCGGAGGTGGAGTGGGTTGCACTCGGGCCATCCTAAATTCCGAATGCTGCCGTGGATTGAGTTCCTCGGGGGTTATCATCCGGCCCCCGACCATGCGGCTGATTACCTACGATCGTGGCGGCGCGCGACGTCTCGGAGCGTGGGTGGCTGAGACGGTGGTCGATCTACCCGAGGCGGTCGGTCATCCGGCCTTCCCCTCGACCATGGAAGCGCTCGTTCAACGAAGCGGCGGATCGATCCTCGACGCCGCGAGAGACATCCTCGATGACCACGCGCTGGTCGAGGAGTGCGCCGTCAAGCGGCCTCGCCTTCTGGTCCCGTACGTCTCCGCTTCCGCGCCGCTCTCGATCGCTACCGGAAAGAACGGAGCCCACCCCGACGATGAGCCGCGGGTGTCGGCCGGTCTCGCCTGCATCGTTCGCGGGAATCGCCGCGCGCTCGTTCGCAAGAACGGCCTGTTCCAACCGTTCGGCTACACCCTCGCCGTCCAGTGGAGCAACCCCTACCGCGGTGAGACGACGACATGGCTCGGTCCCGCGGTCGTCACCGCCGAAGACGCCGAAGGAACCGAATGCCGGCTCCAGGTCAGCATTGACGGAGAGCTTCGCTACGACGAACCGATCACCGACCTCCACGCCGCGTTCGTCGCGACAATTCCCTCCACTGAAGAACGTCGGCCCATCGCGCCTGGTGACGTCGTGACATGGATGCGGTGGAGCCTTGCACCCGACGCCAGTCCGAACGGCCGGATCCCCACGGTCGTTGAGGTCTCGTCTGCCCCGATCGGCGTGCTGCGGGCACAGACTCCGGCCTGGATGCGGTTCGGCTCCTAGTCGATCAGCCCCAGTCCGCGCGCCCAAGAGGTCGTGTATCCCTCAACCTCAACCGCGGCGAGCGGTTCGTCTCGTTCAAAGGGCTTATCCGCCTCGACCATGATCGCGTACTCGTCCGCGAACTCTTTCGTCTTCGATGCCTCGATGGCCGCGGCCTGAGGGCCGTGATGCAGACCCTGCGGGTGATGCGTGATGAACGCTTCGCCGATCCCGGCACGCGAGAAGAACTGCCCCTGGTGATAGAAGAGGACCTCGTCCTTGTCGATGTTCGAATGAAAGAACGGAACCCGGAGCGCGGTTGGGTCGCCGGTCTCCGTCGGCCGTGGCGCGAACGTCCCGATCTCAAATCCATCGCTTTGAAACGTGACGTGAACGGATGGTGGAAGGTGATACCGCGGCGAGACCACCGGGCGGAAGTCCTTGACGTTGAGACGAATCGGACAAAGGTCTCCCTGCCACCCGACCACGTCCAACGGGTGAAACGGATACACCAGGGTCGTGTACGAGTGGTCTCGCTTGACCCGCACCTCGAACCGGCCCTCCTCCTCGTGCGGGTCGGGGTCGGGTGCTTCAAGCACTCCGGGATCGAACAGGGCGTGCCGCCCCAGGATCCCCTTCTCGGGTAGCCGGTACTCCCCGCTCGACTCGATCACGTAGAAGAACGATTCGTCGCCGTCGGGGATGAGGCGATGCGTGGTCCCCTTCGGCACCACCAGGTAATCGCCCTGCGAGAACCGGAGCGGCCCGTAGTCCGACTCCATCAGCCCGGAGCCGCGGTGCACGAAATAGCAGAGGTCGCCGTCGGCGTCGCGAAGGAAGTACGGCATGCCCTCGGTTCGCTTCGAAACGTAGATGGCCACGTCCTCGTTCCAGAGGATCCGCTGCCAGTCCCCGCCGGCCTCGGTCATGTCCGCCGGCTTCAGTCCGTTCAGGTCGTACGCCCGCGGCTTCAGGGCCCCGTCGATCTCGATCCATGCCGTCGGAGGATGGAGCCGGTAGAGGTGCGAGGCTCTTCCCTCGAACGCTTCGCGACCGTGCTCCTCCTCGAACGTTCCGTCCGGGAGCCCCACGTGCGCCTGCTTGGCAACCCGCCCCTTTGAAAGAGGGAACATCGCTCCTCCTCTCGCCGCGCTCCCGTGCCCCTCGGCAGCAGCCGGGCTAGCGGCCCTTGCGGGCGGCTGGCTGCTCTGGAGCCTTCCTCTTGTCGCGGTCCTTCTTCTTCCGCTCGCGATCGCGAGCCCATCGCACCTTCTTGCGGTCACCTCTTCCCATACGGTGATTCCTCCTTGGGATCGTGCCCCATGGCGAGCTCCGAGCTTCGCTTCCAGGCGGCGTCGATGGCGTTCAGGAACGCTGCCCGAACGCCGGCCTGCTCGAGGTGGCGGATCGCCATGATCGTCGTGCCGCCGGGCGATGTGACCATCTCCCGAAGCTCCACCGGGTGACGCCCGGTGTCTCGAAGCATCTTCGCCGAACCCAGCATCGTTTGGATGATGAGCTCGCTGGCGATGTCTCTGGAGAGCCCCAGAAGAATGCACGCCTCGATCATGGCCTCGGCCAGCAGGAAGAAGTACGCCGGCCCTGAGCCGCTGGTGGCGGTCACGGCGTCCTGATATTTCTCGGGCACGCGAATCACCCGCCCGACGCAGGACAGGAGCTCCTCGGCCACCGACAGGTGTTTGTCCTCGGCCGTCGAACCGGGGCTGATCGCCGACATTGCCTCGTCCACCAGGACCGCAACATTCGACATCACCCGTACGACCGGGGTCCCTTCGCGCACCTCCTGCTCGATGAACGACGTGCGGATTCCAGCGGCGAACGTGATCACCAGGTGATCGGTGGTGACGCCGTCCGACATCTGCTGGAGAAGCGTCTCCATGTCCTGCGGCTTGACCATGAGCACGAGGGTGCGGGCCCACTGCACGGCCTCGGGATTCGAGAGCGTCACGTTCACGCCGAAACGCTCGGCGAGATCGCGGGCTCGCTCCTCGCGCCGGCAGGTCACCATGATCTCGTCGGCCGCCCGGCCGTTCGACCGAATCAGCCCGGCGATGAGCGCCTCTCCCATCCGGCCGCCGCCGAGAAACGCGACCCGGCGGTCCGCCGCTCCATTCGTCAATCGATCACCCTCCTCGCCTGAGCAGATTCGACACGAAGAACCATAGGTTGGCAGGTCGCTCCGCGAGCCGTCGCGTCAGATACGGGTACCAGCGCGTCCCGTACGGGATGTAAACACGCACCGGCTCTCCTTGACGAGCGAGATCGGTCTGAAGATCGCGGCGCACGCCGTACAGCATCTGAAATTCGTACCGCTTCCTGGAGATGCTCCTGGCCCGAATGAACTGCGTGGCGCCATGGAGGAGCTTCGGATCATGTGTGGCAAAGTGCACGGTTGAACCGGCCAGCAGCAGGGTGGAGGCCAGACGAGCGTAGTTCCGCCGAACCTCTGCTCGCCTCTGGTAGGCCACCTCGGGTGGCTCGAGGTACGCGCCCTTCGCCATCCTGACGACCGCTCCCCGGCCCGCGATCGCCCGGCAATCGTCAGCCGTCCGGTACAGGTAGGCCTGCAGACAGACGCCGACATTGGGATACCGGTCGCGCATCGAGAGATAGACCTGGAGGGTCCGCTCGACATACTCGTGAGCTTCCATGTCGATCATGACCAGGGTTGGCCGCTCGGGCCGGGTGGCGGCCTGGAGCACCCGCTCGATGTTCTCCATGCACAGTTCGGTGGAGCCCTTGAGTCCGAGCTGGGTGAGCTTGACGGAGATGTTGCAGTCGAGTCGGGGTTCTTCGGCGATGCGCTTGAGCGCGAGGACGTAGGCGTCCGTGGCTTGGGCCGCCATGGCCGGCGAGTCGACCTCCTCACCTAGATGGTCGAGCATCGCCGAGATTCTCTGCACGCCAAGGGAGCGGGCGGCGGTCATTCCCTCCTCCAACGTGTCGCCTGCGACGAATCGGCCGGCCAGCGCCCTGCCGAAGGGGTGCTCGGTGATCACGTGGCGAACGAGGTCGCGGTCAGTGAGCCAGATCGTTGGGCCCCGCAGGACGTGGGTCACCTTGGCTCGGAGGGAGTCAGGAGCGCAGACCCGTCATCGCGGCGAGTATAGGAACGCGTTTGGGTCCGGAAAAAACTAGGGGCCCGAGGGACCTTTGGTTTGCCGCCGGCCGAA
>DASVPT010000141.1:0-9574 GCA_036389535.1 Actinomycetota bacterium | reverse complement strand
GCTCGGGAGATCTCCCAGGTCGCAGGTGACGGTTGATCCGCTCACCTTGCAGTTCCCCTGTGACCAGTTCACGGATCGCCACCGCACCGACTTGGGAAGGTGGTCGGTGAGCTCGACCCCCGTTGCGGTCTGAGGCCCGCTGTTGCGAACCCGCACCGTGTAGGTGAGCTTCCCGCCAACCACGGCCGGATCCGGCGAATCGGACTTCTTCACCGAAACGTCGGCCCGGGTCACCACGGTCGTCTCTGCCGTCGCCGAGTTGTTCGAGTCGTCGGCGTCGGGTTCGTCCGAAGACGAAATGGAGGCGGTGTTGGTGATGGCCCCTTCCTGCTGCGGGGTGACCTTGATGGTCACCGTGGCGTGGCTGCCGCTGGGCAGGTTCCCCAGGGCGCAGGTAACGGTTCCGTTCGTTTGCGTGCACGTTCCCTGCGACGCCGCCGCGGAGACGAACGACACGCCGGCGGGCAGCTGATCGACCACCGAGACGCCGCTCGCGTTGACCGGACCGTTGTTGTTTGCGGTCAGGGTGTACGTCAGCGGCTGACCTACGGCCACGGGGTCGGGGGAATCGGTCTTCGCGATGGAGAGGTCCGGAACGCGGGCCCGCGATGCTTCGTCGTTCACCTTGGTGACCGTGTAGGTGACGCTGTAGCACCCCGTTGGATTGACGTTGGGACACGTCGACGTCGGGTCGGCGTTGGCAGTCCGTGCGTTGGACGTGTGCGTTCCGAGGGACGCAGCCGCCGATGTGTACTTGTCGAGGATCAGGCCCTGAACGTCGTTGTTGTCGGCGAGCTCTTCGTTCGTGGGGCAATCCTTCATCGGCCGGGCCGGGTCGACGGCGTTCAGGTCGCACTCGCGACCGTGCACGAAGAGTCGCCATCCCTTGCCCGGCGGAACGTAGAGGTCGACCGACTGCGTGCCGGTGTACGAGTCGCCATCCATCGGGAGCAGCTCACCGGGCGCGTCGGGACGACAGACCACTCCCGTGCAGGGCCACTGTCCCCAAATCCCGTTCGCGTCCCAATAGATGTTGTAGTCGCCCGGTGTCTCGGTTCCCTGGTTCGTACGCGTGGACTCGGCCGAGCAGTTCGGGACGGGAGCGGTCAGCGAGCACCCGGGGTCCATCGCCCGGTGTACCACCAGGCGGTCGAAAGTCACCCGAAGATGCGTGGGCACCTGCGATGGCAGGACGGTGTCCCAGCCGACGAAGAACTTGTAGCCCATGACCAGTCGCTGGTCCGGCTGGGTGCTCAAGTGGAACGTGATCCGAACCCCGTTGCCCTCGGGAGTCATCGTCGGCGGAGGCGCGTTGTTCGTGGTGACCGACCCGACCTTGTCCGCGCGATACACGAGCTGCGCGGCGGGCGTCGGCTTCGCCGGCGCGGGCAGGAAGAAGGAGTAGTCGCCGCTCACGTCCTGCCAGTTCGACTCCAGAGCGTTCACGCAGGCCGTGAAGGTCGGCGGGTACGCGACCGTCGGCCGGGGCGGCGGATTCTTGTGGGCGCAGTCGGCGGCCATTCCCGCTCGCGTCTTCTCCGTCGAGATGAAGAGGTCGCCCTCGTTCTCGCCCTGAGGGCTGTTCGGATTGTCGCCGAGCGATTTGTACGGATTGACGCCGTTTTCGAAGGCGTTATCGGGCTGCTGCTGTCGCTGGACGAACATGGCGCGGTACGGGTGAAACTCGGTCCGCTCTCCCGAGATCGTGCACTGCTTGGGATCGGGCTGGATGGGTCCGGGGCAGGGCTGCCCGACCTGCGGAAGGTCGTAGTCGGGGCTGAAGATGTTGGTCGGCGTTCCCCAGTGACCGCAGTCCCAGACCCACGAGCCCTTCTCCGTGATCCGATCCCCGGGCTCGGGCCAGGCGAAGTGCGGGACGGTCAGGTCCTCCCATTCCGTATGGAGGCGGCCGCTCTCCTCGCCGTTGCCGGGGTAGTTCCCGGTGGCGGTGGGGTCGCCCGTCGGACCGTGTCCTGCCATCAGGTAGGTGTATTGCGGGTCCGGAATGATGTTGACGTTGAAGTCGTAGGTGTCGTGTCCGAAGGCGAAGTCGGCTCCCGATGTGTGCACGGCTTCGAACGCGTGGTTGTGCGAGTCGATGACGCCGCTCACCCACTGCGGGTTCGGCGGCGGCTGGTCGGGAGAGGTGTTGTAGACGTAGACCCACTCGGGGGTCTGCTGCGCGATCAGCGCGGCCGGATCGCGCTGACAGCCGTCTTTCAAGGACTGCGACTGGCTCACGTTGTTGCCGGTCGGGTCGGGCGCCTGATGTGGTGGTTCGTCGGCGAGCGCTGTGGGAACCAGCGGTGACGTCACGAGCAGCAACGCGGCCACCGTCAATAGGGCACGGCGAACGCGGGCGGCCTTCATCGGCGGGACGGTCACGATGGGGAATTGTCTGCGCGCTTCGACCCTGCTGTCCAGGGGATTCAGGGAATTCCTCGACCGCCTCAGTCGGGTACGAGCGCCCCGATCTCGGGGTGGACGAACACGTACGCCCGGAGCCCCTCGGTGATTCGGTCGACGCCGGCGAGCGTCGTCGCGACCGACCGGCGGGCCGCCCGGAGGCTCCGTCGAGCCTCGATGGCTCGCTTCAGCTCCCGAGCGGTCCACCGGCGAAGGCGCTGGAGGAGCGGATCCCTCGGATGAAGCGACGCCACGTTTCGGGCGAGGGCCCGAAAGGTGGTCGTGTCGCTCTCTGGAACCTTGTTCTGAATCCGAATCAGCGCCGCTGAGGACCGGAGATTCCCGGCCGCCACGCCGATCTGGACGAAGGCAAGCCGATCCTGAGCGGGGATCTTGTTGAGCGCGGCCTTGCCTTCTTCTTCCCCGGCGGTTCCCGAGGGCGCCGCGGCGTTCGTCCTGTTGCGTCCTCTGGTTGTTCCGGAGCAACCGCAGAGGAGCACCAAAGCCAGGACGGCGGCGGCGGCGCGCATGGAAGCCCTACGCTAGTCCACTGCCATGGACGCCCAACGACCATTGCTCGTCGCGAGCGCTCCGCGAACCGGCACGACGTGGGCCGCGTGGGTTCTCAGCTGCGCTCCGAACACAACCTGGATCAACGAGCCGGACAACGAATGGCCGAACGTCTTCGCCCTCAAGGCGAAGCGATCGTTGGGACGGTTCCCCGTGCTCGAGAAAGGGGACCGGGTCCCGCCCGAGTACGAGCAGATGTGGGACGCGGCGTTTCGCGGCCTGAGACAGTCGCGTGTCCTCGAGTGGCTGGTCTGGCGGGTCGATCGCGGCGATCAGACGATGCTGCAGCTGTGGCGGGCCCTGTGCGACCACGCCAACCCCGAGATGTCCCGGCCGCTTCGGTTTCTCACCAGGGTCGCGCGGCCTCCCCGATCTCCGGCGGGCGGTCGCCGAGCCCGCGTGCTGGTCAAGACGGTTTATTCGCCGCTCGCGCTGGACTGGATCGACGAACGGTTTCAACCCCAGGTGGTACTCGTTCTGCGCGATCCCCTGAATGTGCTCGCCAGCTGGGCCGAGCTGGGATGGGGAGGGTGCGCGCTCGAGTCGAACCCCCGCGTCCGCGAGCGCTTCGCGCCTCGATGGAACATGCCGGAGCTCGACGCCGAGGCCACGCCGCTTCAGCGAATCGCCTGGGAAGTCGGGCTGTTCACCTCGGCGCTGCGCGCTGCAGCCGACGAGCATCCACACTGGACGGTGGTCTCCCATGAGGACCTCTGCGTCGATCCGCGGACGAAGTTCCAGCGCCTGTACGACGAGCTCGGCCTCACGTGGTCGCGCAAGACCGAAGGATTTCTCGCAGAACGAAATCGCCCGGGAACGGGGTTCGCCGTCTTTCGCGTGGCCGAGCAACAACCTGACCGCTGGAGGGAGCGCCTGAGCGCCGATCAGCTTCGTGAGATCTGGTCGGTGTTCTCGAGGATCAGCGCGCCCTGGGTGGACCAGGTCGGTCGCGAGATCGAGCTCTCGTGAAGCGCCGGCGCCGCTACGGTCGCGCCGCCGCGGGCACGCCGATCCCGAGCTGATCCCACACCGCCAGCCGGTCGCCGAAGCTCCAGTGCTCGACGATCTTTCCCTCCGAGATGCGCTCGATGTTGACGCCGGTGGTTTCGATCGGTTTGCCCGTGGGCGCGACGCCCATGTAGTCGCCTCGATGCGTCCCGGTGAACCGCCACCGCCACCACACCCGGTCTCCGGTCGACGCGAGGTCTTCGATCTCGACGTGGGCGTCTGGAAACGCCTGTCGAGCCATCATCATTCGATCTTTCATGGCCTGCAGGCCCTGCCCCATCGCCGGGTTGGTCGAGTGCTCGACGACGTTCTCATCGATGAACTCGTCGAGCAGTTCCGAACGGCCGCCGTTGAAGCCGTCCTCGACCAGCCGGACCAACGGAAAGAATGCCTCGTCCAATGCGTCGCCCCCCTGGTGCTTACACGCCGAATTTTAGGCCGAGACTTCGAACGTCGGCTCGGCGACGCGATACGTCAACTCGGCGTTCGACCCGTGGACCTTGGCACCTGTGTACTCCAGCCCCCGGATGAACTGGGGAAGCGACAGCGAGAAGAACCGTGGGAAGCCCGCCGGAGTGAGGACGAGTCGGCCGTTGCTCGTCGACAGCTCCGCACGGCCCTCGATGTGTAGCTGAGGGCTTCCGATGATGACCTCGCCTCCTTCGAACCGAACCCGAAGGGGGACGCCCGCGCGGTTGAGCGCTTCGGTGACCGCCTCTCCCGTGATCTCCAGGCGCCCGTCGCCCTCTCTGCCGCGGATCGTGGCGTCCTTCCCCGTCACGAGCTGGCGCGGCGCGAACCGGACATCGTGAAGGTTGAGGCGAAACGACTCGACGTTGATCCCGCGGATGCTGTTGTCCTTGGAGGTGATTTGAACGGTGTCGAAGTCCCCGGAGACGAGGTGGGGGATGAACGGGAAGCTGATCAGCGAAACCGAGGGATTGTGCGCCAGCCCCAACTTCACCCGGAGCTCTCGCGCCACGAAATACTCGCCCACCGCCTTGAGCGCGAAGTCGGCGACCACCAGGATCAGTCCGAGGATGACGAGGAAGACGAGCAGCCGCCTCATCGGAGGTCCTCGACCCGTGCTCTCGGTGTCATCACTCAGCCACCGAACTTCGGAAGGATCTCCGACTGGTAGAAACGCATGAATCCCTCCTGGTCTGGGCCGACCTGGTGGACGTAGACGTACTCGAATCCAGCGTCCGCGTATTCCTTGATGGCGTCGAGATGCGGCTGGGGGTCCGGCCCGCACATCACGGCGCTCGTGACGTCCTCCTCGCTGACCATCTCGGCGGCCTGCTCGAAGTGTCGAGGGAGGGGGAGCTCTTGTCCGAGCTCGCCCTTGACCGAGGTGTTCGGCCACCACTCGTGCGCGGTGCGCCGGGCCTGGGCCTCGTCCTCACCCCAGCAGACATGCAGCATTCCGTACTTCGGCTTTCCCGAGCCACCCGACTTCTCGAAGGTTTCCACGATCTCCTTGTCCGGTGAGGTGCCGATGAATCCGTCGGCGACCACCCCGGCGAGATCCGCGGCGATCTTCCCGGAGGCCGCCATCAGGATGGGAGGCGGCTCCTCGGGCAGGTCGTAGACCCTTGCGTTCTCCACCATGAAGTACTCGCCGTAGTGGCTCTTGGATCCGCCCTCCCAGAGGAGCCGAATGACCTCGATCGCCTCCTCCAACATGCCGAGTCGAATCTCGGGCTCCGGCCATCCCATGCCGAGGATGTGCTCGTTCAGGTTCTCTCCGGAACCGACGCCCAACATGAACCGGCCCGGCATCATGCATGCCGCCGTGGCCGCGGCCTGGGCGATGATCGCCGGGTGCGTTCGGACGGTGGGGCAGGTCACCCCGGTAGCGAGCCTGAGGCGCTCGGTGACCTGGGCGATTCCGCCGATCACGGACCAGACGAACGGGCTGTGGCCCTGGCGATCGATCCACGGGTGGTAGTGGTCGGAGATGAACGCGAACGGAAACCCGGCTTCCTCCGCTTTCCGGGCGTTTTCAACGAGCGCGGAAGGCGGATGCTCCTCGCTCGAGAGTGCGTAGCCGATCTGGACCATGGGGGAACCTCCTCAGGGTGCGTTTGATGGGTGATTTGTTCCACGGTTGGTCGTTGTGGAACCACGCGAGATCCGGAGAGCCTCACCCGGTCCCGTAGACTCCTCGCTCGGAGGGATGCCCGAGCGGACGAAGGGGCACGCCTGGAGAGCGTGTAGGCGGGTAACCGTCTCCGGGGTTCAAATCCCCGTCCCTCCGCCACATTCCGCGTGTGTATCATGGTCGGGCCGCCGCCGGCCTCCGCCTGTTTGAAGGCTTCTTCCCGCGCGACATCACGACTTCAGCCCGCCTGGAGTTTCGAGGAGAGTCTGTATGAACGAAAAGCGCAGCGTCGTCTGGCGCGGCCTGCGAATCATTGGGTCCTATATCGCCACGCATCCGCTCCCGTTCGCCATTTCGGTAACGGGCGCGACGCTGTACGCGGGGATGACGGTGGCCAGCACGGTGGTGCTCGGCCGGATCACCGACCACGTCCTGGTTCCGGCCTTCAAGAGCGGCGTGCGTCCCTCGATCATCGTGTGGGGAGTGGTGGCCGTCCTGGCCGTCGGGCTCGTTCGCGCCGGCGGGGTGATCACCCGTCGCTATTTCGCGGGCATGACCGGAGCGCGGATGCGCCGCACGCTCACCAATGATGTCGTCGACCGATATCAGCAGCTGCCGCTGGCCTACCACCGGTCGAAGCCGACCGGCGAGCTGATCGCCCACGCCGAGTCGGACGTGATGGCGGCGATCGACGTCATCCATCCGCTGCCGTGGTCGCTCGCCGTGGTGCTGCTGATCCTGTTCGCCACCATCGCCCTCATCGTGACCGATCCCTTCTTGGCGCTGATCGGAATCACCGTGCTTCCGGGGCTGGCCTTCCTCAACCGGTACTACACGAGGCGGGTCGAGGATCCGGCTGCAAAGGCCCAGCAGCGAATCGGCGACGTGTCCTCGGTCGCGCACGAAAGCGTGGACGGCGCGCTCATGGTGAAGACGCTCGGCCGTGAGGACGAGGAAGTGGCCAGGCTCGCCGAAAAGGCGGGGGCGCTCCGTGACGAACGCGTCCGAATGGGCCGTCTGCGCGCCGCGTTCGAGCCGTCATTCGAAGCCATCCCTGCGCTCGGGATCATCATCCTGATCGCGGTGGGCTCCTGGCGCGTGTCCACCGGCGCGGTGAGTGTGGGGACGCTGGTTCAGTTCATCAGCCTGTTCGAGCTCCTCGCGTTCCCCATGCGGCTGATCGGGTTCGTTCTCTCCGATCTGCCCCGCGCGGTGGTGAGCCGGGAGCGGCTCGAGGAGGTCTACCGCGAACCGATCACTGTTGCGCGACCCAGCAAGGGGCTCGACCTGCCTCGGGGTCCGCTGGATGTGTCGGTTCGATCGGTTTCGTTCTCGTATGGGCCGAATCGAGTGTTGGACCGCATGTCGTTCGACGTGAGGCCGAACGAGTCCGTCGCGCTTGTCGGTCCCACCGGATCCGGCAAGAGCACGCTGGCTCAGCTGCTGGTCCGGCTGGCCGATCCCGACGAGGGCGCGATCTACCTGGGCGGGGTCGACCTCCGCGACGTCGACGCGGCCCGGCTGCGGGCGGCAGCGGCAATCGTGTTCCAGGAGACGTTCCTGTTCGCCTCAACGGTGCGCGAGAACATCTCGCTGGATCGTCAGACCTCGGAGGACGAAATCGTCCGGGCGGCGAAGCTCGCGCAGGCGGACGAGTTCATCGAGGAGCTCCCGAAGGGATACGACACCATCCTCGGCGAGCGTGGAGTGACTCTGTCGGGCGGCCAGCGGCAGCGCCTCGCGCTGGCTCGAGCGCTGGTTCGAAAGCCGAGGCTCCTCATCCTCGACGACGCGACGTCGGCGGTCGACCCGACGGTGGAGGCCGCCATCCTTTCGGGGCTTCGGGATGACCTGGACACGACGCTGTTCGTCGTGGCCTATCGGGTTTCGACCATCTCGCTGGCGGATCGCGTCCTCTTCCTGGATGGCGGAAAGATCGCTGCCGAGGGCACACACCGCCAGCTCCTGCGGCATCCGTCCTATCTCGCCATGGTCAGCGCGTACGAAAGGGGGGCGGCATGACCGAACCCGTGCTGAGCGGCGCCGCCGATCCGACCCGAGACGAGTACATCCCGACCGAGCACATCGACGGTGCGCTTCGGCTTCTCCGCAGGGGACTGCGCGAGTCGCCCGAGCTGAGAGCCGGCATCGGCTTCACGCTCGGTCTCGCGCTCGCCATGACGGCGGGCCGGGTGCTGGTCCCGATCCTGGTTCAGCAGATCCTGGACCGCGGCCTCAGCGGCGGATTCAATCCTCGATTCGTCTACAGCGCATGCCTCATCGCGGCGGTGGCCGTCGGTGTCGTCTACTTCGCGGCCAGAGCGACGTACCGCCGGATGATCGGGGCGAGCGAGAACGCGCTGGCCGGCCTTCGAGTCAAGGCGTTCGCCCACATTCATCGCCTGTCCATCGCCGACCAGACGGCCGAGAAACGCGGCGCGTTCGTCGCCCGAGTGACCGCGGACATCGACACGCTCGGACAGTTTCTGGAGTGGGGCGCCCTGTCGTGGGTCACCGCGTCCGCGCTCATGCTCGGCTCGGTGGCGGCGATGTTCGTGTACTCGTGGCAGCTCGCGTTGATCTGCCTCGGCGTCGTTGCGCCCCTGTACTTCGTCCTTCGCGTGTTTCAGCGCGGGATGTTGGCGGCGTACGACGAGGTTCGAACTCGCGTTGGTGAGACGCTGTCGGAAGTGTCCGAAAGCATCATGGGCGCGGCCGTGGTCCGGGCCTACGGCCTGGAGGACCGGACGAACCACAGCCTGAAGGGCGCCATCCAGCGCCGGTACAAGGCCGAGATGCGGGCCGCCAAGTACATGGCCGCCGTCTTCCCCATGGCGGACATCTTCGGCGCGGCGGCCATCGCCGCGACGATCGGCGTCGGCGCCTGGCTGGGGCCCCAGTGGAACCTCTCATTGGGGCGTCTGGTGGCCTTCGTGTTCCTGGTCAGCCTGTTCGTGCAGCCCCTCGCCGAGGTGTCCGAGACGTTCGACAACACGCAGACCGCCGTCGCCGGATGGAGGAAGGTCCTCGGTCTCCTCGACATCCCGGTCGATCTGATCGAGCCGGTGCCGGGGACGCCGTTGGCGGAAGGCGCGCTGTCGGTGAAGACTGAAGACCTCGAGTTCGGGTACCGGGACGGCGGCGGACCGGTGCTCCGTGGCATCGACGTCGAGATCCCGGCCGGGGCGCACGTCGCCGTGGTCGGGAAAACGGGTCACGGGAAGACCACGTTCGCGAAGTTGCTCTGCCGGCTCGCGGACCCCACACGAGGCCGGATCCTGATCGGGGGCGTGGACCTCCGCGAGGTGGCCCGCGACTCACGGCAGCGAGCCATTCGACTGGTGCCCCAGGACGGGTTCCTGTTCGACAACACGGTCGGAGAGAACGTCCGGTTCGGACTGCAAACCGCCACGGACCGGGACGTCATCGCGTCGTTCGAGTCGCTCGGACTGGGGGACTGGGTCCGAGGCCTGCCCGACGGCCTGG